>DAOVFI010000018.1 GCA_030673005.1 Planctomycetales bacterium | reverse complement strand
TGGAGCTGGGCGCTATCGAGGTCGTCTCCAAGCCGGGTTCGGCCTACACGGTGGCAGAGATATCCGAGATTCTGACTGATAAAATCAGGGCGGCGTCTGCGGCTCGTTACAATATCGGGCGCACCACCACCCGACCCGCGTCTGGTCCGGCAAGGACCACCGCACCACCACCGAAATTGATGCAAACCACTCATCAGATACTGGCTATTGGGGCATCAACCGGCGGAACCAGGGCAATCGAGGACGTTCTTATCGACCTGCCGTCAGATACGCCCGGAACGGTAATCGTCCAGCACATGCCCGAACACTTCACCGCCACCTTCGCCGAACGACTCGACGGCCTGTGTGAAATGGAAGTCCGCGAGGCATGCAACGGCGACGCCGTCGTGCCGGGCCTGGCGCTTATCGCACCGGGCAATAAACACATGTGCATAAGGCGAAGCGGCGCACGTTACTTCGTGGACATCAAAGGCGGACCGCAGGTGCATCATCAGCGACCCAGCGTCGATGTCATGTTCCACTCAGTCGCCAGGCACGCCGGCGAAAACGCAGTAGGCGTTATCCTGACCGGAATGGGCGCCGACGGCGCCGCCGGACTGCTGGCCATGCGAAAGGCAGGCGCACAGACCATCGCACAGAACGAGGAAAGTTGCGTAGTGTTCGGCATGCCAAAAGAGGCAATAAAACTCGGCGCCGCAGAAAAGACCGTTTCACTGAAAAAGATGCCGCACTGCATTATCGATACTTTAACGAGGACACACGCAGCAGCCGCAGTCTGATACGACAGAAATATTAAACAATCCGGAACAACCCGGACGGTAATCCGCCACGGCCATCCCCAGGGGATGACCGTGCCACCCAACCGGAAAGGAGCAACAGAAATGGCAACTGTAGAAGATATTCTGATGGTAAAGGGACCGGACGTAATCGTTACTTCCTCCACGACAACGGTACTTGAGGCGGCCAAACTGATGGCTGAAGACAACGTCGGCTCCATCATTATCAGAGACGGCGAAGAAGTCCAAGGCATCTTCACTGAAAGGGACCTGCTCAGGCGGGTAGTAGCGGCGCGAAAAAACCCTGAAACAACGCTGCTTGCCGATGTAATGTCCTGCCCGGTAAAGAGCTGCAACCTCAGCGACGAGGTGAGCGAGTGCGGACGGGAACTCGCAAATTCACACATCCGACACATGGCCGTTATCGAGGACGGAGCGCTCGTGGGCCTGATCGGTCTGCGAGACATAATGAAGGCCGAGCTCAGCAGCCGGGAAGAAAAAATCCGCACACTGGAGTCAATCACCGCACAACCGGTATGAGGCGACAATGAAGCAGATATCCGGGGAAACTCGAATGATCCCCCTGCGACTGATTTTGATAATCATTCTCGCCGTCGGCGGCGCCGCGTTATCCGCCCCTCACGCCCCCCTGCCGGAATATCAGACCGGTATTGTCTATTACCAGGTAACTTACGCCGACGGAAAGGTTCGCGACCTGAATGAAATCCCGAAAGTCAAAAAGGGAATTCGTCGGGTAGTCCGCATCAGCCGATTCGAGCATTTTATAAAGGGCTGCGAGATTCTCACGACCCACCGGCCTGAGGTAAGGCTCATCCGCCCCGGGCTGACGGTCAAGCACGAACTTACCTGGAACTCAAAAGCGTGGGTCGGACCTGAACAGAAGCCGCCCAAACCGCCGCCGCGAACCCTGCTGTCGAAGAACGTCATCAGCCGAGAGATTCGCAAGACCAGGCGCATCGTCAAGGCGCTACGAAAGCGTCTTGTCGAGCACGACCACGCCGTGGCTGAAGCAGAGAGAAAACTCGCCGGGATCAAAGGCTCCGACGGCGAACAGACCGCTAAAGGCGAACTCGAAAAGGCGCGCCGCTCCCGAAAAACCGTTCTTGAGGCAATCGAGCAATACAACCTGCAACTCGATGCTCTCATAGGTGTTACCGGCGACAAGGATTTCGGACAACCTGCCGGGCGTCTCGAACAACTCCGCCGGCCGCCGGGCAAGGGCAATATCGGCATCGTTGAACCGACTGTGCAGCGGGCGGTCCTGCCGCACCGCGTGCAGGTATGGAAACTCCCCCGCCGCCGGGGCAGGCGGAATTGCGCCGTCGCGATGGCGCATCCGGAGGCCGGTCGGTTCGGTGCGTTTTATTACGTCGCCTACGCCGACACCGACGGCGACGGCCGGCCCGACAAACTCATAGCACGTTCACCGCTGGCATCGGCCGATGCGCCGGGGAACTGGACGAGATGGTCCTTCATCACTTCCGAACCGGTCGTCTTCGTTGGAAACGCCTGGCCGGAGGAGACCGCCGGCGTCTATTGCACCAGGACGAAACCGAGGACGACCAACTGGCGGGGACTGGAGGCCGAAGTATTCGTCGCGCCGCTTATAGGCGTAACGCCGAAGCGAAAATGGACATGGCAGCCGTACCTGACCAACATCCGAATCAACGTCAATCAGAATCCGGAGATAACCTTACCTTCGGACAATTCGGTTAGTAACCCGTAGTCAGTAACCAGTAGAAACAGGCAAGAGGCATGAGGCAGAAGGCAACGGTTAAATACTCAAATACAATATCTTATTTTGATATCGAACGAATTAATGTCTTGTAAGTAATACCAGAAAATCCTGAAGCCGCTTAAAGTCGATCACTTTAAGTAAATAGATACGGGCTACTGACTACGGGCTACGGGCTACTGACTACTGACTACGGTATTATTACGTAGCGATGGCCTTCCAACCCTCGTTAAGGTCTTCCAGGATTGCGATAACCTCGCGGACCATCTGTGTATCCATCTTAATGTTGGCGGACATCAGGTGCCGACGCATGAATCCGTATAGTTGGCGCAGGTTCATGGCAATATCTCCACCGCTTTCCATATCAAGGCAGCAGTCGAGTTCATTGATTATGTCCATTGCTTTATTGAGAAACTTCGCCTTCCGTTCAAAATCCTTACTCTCCATTGCGGAAATGAGATGATGAAGATTCCTTATCGCAGCGTCGTAGATCATCACGACCAGTTTGCCGCTTGACTGGGTGGTTACCGCGTTTTCCTGATAGGTTGATATTCTGCCCATGGAAGTACCCTTTATTCCAACTGTTATTTATTGCTTTTGTTTGTCTCAAGCGATGAGATCAGCGCCTCAAACGCCCCACTCTGGGAATCGAGTCTGGCCAGCGTCGCTTCCAGGCGGGCAAATTTCTTCCGCAGGCGCTCTTCCTTCTGCTCCAGACGTTTTTCCTGGACGTCTATCTGCTTGTCGATACTCTCGACGGCGCTGTCGATCTGTTCTTTCTTGATAGTGATGGTGCCATCGACGGCATCCAGCATTTCATCGAGCCGGTCGTAGATATCCCCGGCAAAGCCCTGCTGAACGCGGACCTCGCCCGATTCGGTATAAGTCGTGCCGGACCTGGAAGAGTCCCAGATTCCCTGCAGTTCTATGTACTGCTCTGGATTTCCGCTGACGCCTGTGATAATGCTGCCGGCGACGGAGGCGTCTCGCCAGGTTTCCTCACCGCTGGTTCGGATTCGAGCGGCTGTAATGGCGCCGGCGGCGTCGTAGTCGATCTCAACCTCATATACGCCGGCGGTAGTGCTCGCATCGGCGTTATTGAACTGGATGAAACTGTTGTCGGACCCACCTGTCCCGATCGCCCCTATCAGCGACAGTACCGCGTAATAATCCTCTTCCAGGGCGTCGTTCAGCACGGTCTCGTCCAGTTCGATATGCCCGTCCTTGCCGATTTCCAGTCCGATGTGGGTGGCGAGTGTAAATTTATCCATTGCGTCAACAAACCCGGCCACGGTGCTGATAAACGGATTTCGAATCTGCGACTGGATGTTTGTCACCAGCGCATCGCCCTGGAATATCCCGGCCAGACCCGTATCCTCGTTGTATCCGGCGTAGTCGCCCAGCAGGTCAACGATTCCGTTGTAAATGGCGGCCAGGTTTGACAGGTCGTTCTTCAGGTCGCCGGTGTCGCGGCTGAGCGTTATCGTCGCGCCGTCCAGGCCCGTACCGACGCTGATAAGGTTCAGCATTACGTTGGGGATAAGGTCCGAGATGGAATTCGAGTCCCTTTCTATCCACAGTCCGGCGGGGTATCCGTCGATGCGGACCTGCGCGTTCTGAGCGACCTGCTCTGTCCAGTTCGCACCGGGACCGAAACCCGTCAGCGTGGTGCCGGCGTCGATCGTAATATCGTAATCCTCGCCCGTATTGTTTCCGGTCAGGACGAGGTGATATACGTGGTCGGCATCCACCTCGTATTTCAGTACGGTGGCGGTAATGCCGGGATTTGCCCCGTCGTTGTTTATCAGGTCGCGCAGTTCGCCGAGTGTGGTCGAGGCGGTCGTAACGATGGTCCTCGTTACGCCGTCGTAGGTATAGATGAAGTTTCCCGCCCCGACGAGCGAGTCGGCCCCGACTTCTCCGGCGGAGGTCTGTGTGAAATCGTCCGTGTTATCCAGCGTAGCGATCGAATTGTCGTCGGTAATGGCCAGGTCTTTTCCTTCGCCGTTGTTCTGCGCCTGGATGCGCAGTTTATACTGCCCGTTGACTTCAACGGCAGAGGCGGCGGTATATCCGGCGGCGGAGTTAATCTCGCCGACCAGTTGATTCAGTGTGATACCGGAAGCGTCGTAGCCCGACAGGTCCACCGTTACCTGGGTTTCAGTACCGAACTGGAAGACGAATTGATAATTCTCACCGGCGTTGTCCGTGATGTCGTCGGCCGAGATGTATTCGTCGCCGGCGGCGGCTACGGCGGTTCCGTGCGTCCACGTCTCCGTTGACGCAACGCCTGCGTGAATTTCGCGCTCGGCAGTTGCGAGTTGGTTGACCTCTATCTGGAACGTCCCCTCGCCCGCCCCGTCGGTTGCTGTGGCCTGCACGACGCTCGTATCGGACGAAGACGCCACTGCCCGCCGAAGCGCCGATGCGTTCCGAAGATCGTTCGCCAGATCCTGCATCTGAATCAGGCGGCGCTCGATCTCCTCAGTAGCGGCCTCCTTGGACTCCCACAGGTTCTTGCGATCCTGGAGGCGATACAGCGGCTTACTGTACGACGCCATTGTGTGCGAAATCAGAACATCCCAATTTATTCCCGTTGAAACCCCGGACATTGCCAGACTGCTCATGTTCAACTCCTTTTTCCAACCGCACTAAGGTTGATTTTCACCAACACCTTTACCCACACACATTATCGAACCAAACGTCGAAAACTTGAGGGAAAGGGAGAATTTCAGAAGTCAAATGACAGGAGAATGTAAACATTCGGGCTGTCATGTTAGTGCCGCCCTGTGGGGTTTTTACAGCAGGCCCCCGCTTTGTACGCGTTTAGCCACGGATGGGGCGTTCGTAAGTTTCGGAGTCTTTACGATCGCCCCTTCCGGGGCTTGTACGATTCTGAAAACCGGTTACCCAGGGCTTGCCTTGCGGCTGCACCCTGGGCTAAAAACGACCGCCCCTAACGGGGCTAAACGCGTACAAAGCGGGGGCCTGTTACAAAACCTCTCAGGACAGCGCCAACAAGACAGTTTGCACGGTTACAGGAAAACAATGAAGGTTGAATCCCCTTATGCGGGGGTGAGGGTTACATAAATTGTTGGATATTAACACGACAACGCGGGTTAGCATTCAGCATCAGAGTCGTGATGTTGATAATATACGGCATTATAAGAGAATGTCGAACCTGCCTACCGGTAGGCAGGTTCGACATTCAATTTGTTACCTGTATGTATTAACCCGCGTTGTCGTGTTAAAATAAGCCGGCCGCGGGGCGAGGAGAGAACTAACATTCCCTCGTCACCCCCGCGGCCGAACTAATAATAAAGGCGACCTGGGGGGTCGGTGCTTGGTGCGGCTGGGTTTTAACCGGGTCGCCTTTTTTGCTTATTTACGAACTATTTATCCAAGCAGGTTCAGCGCCATCTGCGGCATCATATTGGCCTGGGCCAGCATGGAAATACCTGCCTGTGACAGCACCTGCGTCCGCGTCATGTTCGCCATCTCTGTAGCGACGTCAACGTCACTGATTCGAGATTCAGCAGCCATTAGGTTTTCTGCCTGAATGTCGATAACGCTGATGGCCGCTTCAAGACGGTTCATCAGGTAACCGAGTTTGGCTCGGTAATTGTCCTTCGTCTTGATGGCGTCCTGGACCTTGCCCAGAGCGGTCTGAGCGTTGGGGGCGGTGGTAATGTCGTAGGCAGTACCGCTGCCGTTAGTGATGTTCCAGTTGGCCTGCGTCTCGACCAGGATATCTGTAACGAGCGTCCCGTCTCCGGCGATCGTCAGATCGTTTGCGGCGCCACCGGCCTTGGAGGAGACGTTCAGCGAATACATCCCGGTACCGTCGTCATACACGACCTCTGCTGCGTCATATGCCTCTGTGAGGGCACGCGACGCCGAGTTGATCATACCGGCAACAGCGTCCATTGTGTAGGCCTGAGTGGCAAGTGAGATCGTGATGTTGTTCTGACCGGCGAAAGTGAACGTCAAGTCGCCGGCGGTTGTACCCGTGCACCAGTTCGCCGTCGGGCTGGAGACCCACGTTTTCCACGTACTGTTGGACTTGACGGCTCCGAGCGCCAGACCGGCCGACGTCATGTCGCTGGTGCCGACGGCGATCATCTCTGATGTACCCAGGTGGATGTTCAGCGTCTCTGTGGTGGCGTCCAGCAGTTTCAGGTCGTTGAATGCGGTGTTGGCCGCTATACGGTCGATTTCACTCATCAACTGCGAAAACTCGGCGTCCATAATTTGCCGCTGGTTGGTCGAGTACGACTCGGTCGATGCCTGCTCGGCCAGTTCCTTCATGCGGACCAGGATGTCATCAATAACGCCCATGGCGCCTTCAGCGGTCTGAATCATACTGACGGCGTCGCGTGCGTTACGTGCTCCCTGCTTCAGTGTTGCTACGTCTGCACGAATCAACTCGCGGACGGCCAACCCGGCTGCGTCGTCCTTTGCACTGTTGATCCGCATACCTGACGAGAGTCTCTCGATAGATTCGGCCAATGAGTCGTAACTCCTACTCAAGTGGCGTGCTGCGTTTTCTGCCATTAAGTTGTTCTTGATTGATAGCATGTGTTCTCTCCCTCAAGTTTCGTTCCAAACAGGCCTACGTAGCCTGCTCGCTCTTTTTCCATTATCTATATATTCTCACCAACACCATTACCCGTCAGAGCCAAGCCGTCCCTGCAGAAGACGGCGTTGCTACCAAACCTTCTTATCGATGGTAATCTGGATAACTTAAGGGCTTTGGGAAGAAAATTGTGATTTTTTTAAGAATTATGGAAATCCCCCCTTTCCCAGATGATTATCTGTCCATAATTTACGTATATCCTGTATTTATCGGTACATAATAAAAACGGGATTTTACAGGACTTATATCCTGCAAAATCCCGTCGGCGTAATTTGAGCCGAAGCAGCGGGCTGCTAAATTCCCATTGACAATATCCCCTCGGCAGCCCGTTCCACCGCTTCCTGCGTGTCCAGTTGTCCCGACTCGACCATTTTTTTCGCATCGGCGACTGCCTGGAGGTTTATCTCCTCGCAGGCGGATGCCTTGCGAATGTAGGTCTGACAGGCCGATTCGCCGATTACCAATCCCTCGGGCGGCTTTGCGTCCCGGGCATAACGCTGCCTGGCAGATCGCTCCGCCCTGTCATTCCCGTCAGTCGGGCCTGGTACTTCCGCTCTGTTCGATCCTTCTATCCGCACAATTTCCACTCCCGGACTTTTCAGTCACTACTATTCTCGCAAGACAGTCCGATTACTTAAGGCCTTTATTATAATTTCTTAAATTTATTTGTTTTTTCCTAAAGTCGTCCACTGCTGACGCTTCTTATAAGGTCTGCGCTTACTCCAATCCGGAAGGGTATTTGCAACTTCGTAAGCGACGAACTTTCCGAACGCCTTTGGGCTTATCATTGCGAATTCCCAATCCATCGGCTCATATCCGCCCCTCATTTCCTTGTTAAAGAACCTTATTATCCGCTTTTCGACTTCCCTGTCGGTCGTATCCCATATATGGTCCACCGCCCAAACCAGCCGGCCGTTCTTCAGGTCGAGAAGGCGCAGGTCCAGACCGATCTGCGTGCGTGGATGTGGGCGGAAGTCCCGCACCGACCCCAGAAGAATCGCATCGCACTGGAATGTCCGCCTCATATCCCGCAACTGCTTCATGGTAAAGCCCGCCTGCCCGTCCAGCGAGATCGTCTTGCACAGCGGGTCATCTTTCTTTACAACATCCAGCCGGAATAACCTTCGAGTCTGAATGGCGTGTGACAGGGTAGTTGTCATGTCCGCCGCTATGCCCGGGTAACTGTCCTGTCCCGATAATTCCACGAAAACCACGCGGTTTATCCGGGAGAGGCTCTCCGGCGGGGCCAGGTAATATCCTATCGGAGACACCTGCCGACAACCCGCCAGGAACATCGTTCCCGAACAAAGCAATAACGCCAGGATTTTACTGATTCGCCTCACCGGATTTCTCCTCTGCCTTTCTTTTTGACAGCGCAGCCGGTCGGGTCGTCGGCGCATTTTCGGGCATTTCACCACCGACCAGCATCAGTATCTTCGCCATCGCGTTGAGTTGTGCCTTCTGGGCCTGGCGCATCTCGTCCCGAAAGCCCAGGACGCTGGCCTTCCATTTTTCCAGTTCTCCCCGCATCTCCAGCAGCATTTCATTGGCCTCGTTGAGTTCCTTTTCCGCCCGGCTCAATTCCATCTGGAATTTGATGATCTGCTGCTGGCTTTCGTACTGTTTCTTCATAAGTGTGCGGTTTTCCCGGATTAATTCATCCCGCTTTGCGGCGACCTGGGCGTATTTCCTGGCCCATTCCATCGCGGCATCGACGGCGTTATTCGTACCTGTCTTCGTTTCGTCCTTAATGGCGGTCTTGTCGAGGTAGGCGTCACCCGTTCCCTGCCGGACACTGCCTTGACCGTTCGCACCTGCCATCCGCAAGTCGCAACCGGAAAAAACGACAACCAGGAGGGAAACGACCGCCAATGTTCCAGTGATTCTTCTCATAATATATCTCCTTTCCAAATAACCCTTTGGCATAACAGAATCTATTGGTGGCACAGGTTTGTAACCTGTGCATCTTCCATCATCGGCAGGATCACAGGTTACAAACCTGTGCTACCACAAATTGACAAACTACTTGCCGGCGTAGGTGCAATGCAGATAGATTTTTTCACCACAGCCGCAGGTTACCTCTATGACGGCGCCATTGTCGTTTCGTTCGACAATACGAGCGCCTGGTCTGACCGAAGGCGCAACGCCCGCGCCGGAATGACCCACGCTGCATTGTCCTTCCATCTTCACTTTTTCGCGTTTCAATAAATTCGTCGAACCCGATGGCATCGTCAAAAATACCTTTCAATAACCAGTATTCTGTCAAATTCAAGATCATGGGTGGCACGGTCAAGCGAGGTCAAGGTCGTATTACCTTGACCTTGCTTGGCCGTGGTCCGGCGTCATCACGGCCAAGCCTACCGGCAGGCAGGCGCTTCGCTCCGGCTTGACCGTGCCACCCTGAAAACAGTCTGTTACGGAACACCAGGCCCTTCACGCGTAGTAATCCACCTTGTGATCGTCGTGGCCTTCTGTCTTTTTATTCGCGTCTTCCTGTTCTTTTTCGCCGTCTGTCCGGTCATCCGCCCCGGTTGCTTTGGCGCCGCCGCTGCGTCGTTTTTTACCGGAATCTTTTTTTCTTCGCTTCTTCTTCTCAGTCAGCGATGTCATTCTTGTAATTTCGTGAGTACCGTCCGTAGCGTACACCTTGTAATCTGTATGTCCGGTCATGGCGTCACCCGAGTTTCATTGACAACCTGAACAGCGCGCCGGCGTGCAACTGGCTGACGCGCGATTCCGTTACGTTCAATACCTCCGCGATCTCCTTCATTGTCAGGTCGCGCTCGTAGTACAGCAGCAGCAGGAGACGGTCCCTTTCGGGCATTTCCCCAATCGCATGGGCCATTCGTTCCAGCATTTCCTTTCGTTCTGCCTGGACGTCCGGCGAAGGCGACTTGTCCACCGGTGAAAGGAAACCCATTATCGACTGGTCTTCGCTTAGCCCGTGAATGGAAAGGAATTGCTGTTTCCTCGCCTCCTGGAGTGTTTTATACAATTGTTCCTGCGAGAGTCCGACTTCTCTGGCCAGTTCGTCGTCGTCCGGCGGCTGGCCTTCCGCTGAAGTCAGTTTCTGGTATGCCTGGCGGATTTCCTTAATCTGTTTGTGGACGGCAGAGGGTACGAAGGACCTTCCCCTCAATTCATCGATTATTGACCCCCGTACGCGAATATATGCGTAAGTCCTGAATTCAGCGTCTCTTGAGGGATCGTAAGCCCTTGCAGCCTGGACCAGTCCGACGGTCCCGGCTGAGATAAGGTCCTCCATTTCAATGTTGGCGGACAGGTACGAGCCTATCTTTCCGGCGATGTGGCGAACCAGGGGCAGGTTGTCGAGTATCCACCGCTCCTCTTCCGCCGATCGTGACTGGCTGGCGTAGGCCTCGGAGATTTTCGCCCGAAGCGCCCTGGTCGAGACGGCATCGGGTATCGTTTTGCCTGCCTGTTGATCCACTATTCCTTTTTCCCTGTATTAATATTGCCGGTACCGGTACTTATGGCAGCATCGACGATAATCCGGATCGCCATCGTTCCGGCAAGGCTGATTACAAAGTAAAGCACCGCGGCTCCGGCTATCGCCCTCAATCCGCAGATGAAGACGGGCACGCCGCTGCACCATCCGACAAACGCCAGAACGAAAAAACCAATAATCGCCGCTAATTTCGCTACTTTCCGCACTTTTTATCCCGGTGGCACAGGTTTGTAACCTGTGTATCTTCCATCATTGCAGGATCACAGGTTGCAAACCTGTGCTACCAACGGATCACAGGTTGCAAACCTGTGCCACCAACATATCTCAATTCCAACCATATCAGCCCGCCGCTCCGGCCATCGCCATTTCCTGTACTCCGAGAGAAATTGTTGCGACAGGCTCGACTTTAGTGCCGGTAACGATCTCGTCATAGGCCAGGACCGGCATCTGCGGCAGCTGCCGCGACAGCATTCCGCCCAGATGAAGCCTGAGGCGGGCGTCGCAGAGCAGCACGGCCTTGTCGTGCCCTGCCTCCATGGCCACTTTCCATGCATCGGCAATCTTTCGAGCCAATTCCAGTGCCTGTTCCGGCGAAATTGCGAGATTCTCCCTGCCCTGCTCGACGCTTATATTGTTGCTCAGTTCGTACTCCAGCGAAGGCTCCAGAACGACCGCCTGGACCTTACCCTCTGCGTCGGCGTACTGCTCGGTAATCGTGCGAACCAGGACCTTTCGCGCCAGTTCCGTCAGGATATTCGCGTCCTTGGTCCTGTCGGCATGGTCGCCGAGGACTTCGAGTATCTGTGTCAGGTCGCGGACCGGGATCCCGTCGCGCAGGAGATTCCGGAGCACCCGCTGCAACAGACCGATGGGCACACGGTCGCCGACCACCTCGTTGACCAGCGTCGGCTGCTTCTGGCGCAGCCGATCGATCAGCACCTGAACGTCATCGCGGCTGAGCAACTCGTACGCAGGCCGCTTCAGCGATTCCGACAGGTGGGTTACAAGAATCGACTCGGGTTCGACTACGGTATAACCGTTCAGTTCGGCCTGTTCCTTCTGGTTCGGCTCGATCCACAGCGCGGGCAGATTGAACACCGGCTCCAGCGCCGGCTGACCCCTGATTTCATTCTGCACGGTGCCCGGGTCCATCGCCAGCAACCTCTCCGGCTCAAGCCGGCCGATGCTGATTACGTGGTTGTGCAGGCGGATTTCGTAGGTGTTCGGATCGAGCGTTACGTTGTCGTGCAGGCGCACCAACGGCAGGATTATGCCGTATTCCTGGGCGAATTTTCGGCGCAGCGGCGCGATGCGGTGCGAAAGGCTGCTCTTTCGGCGCGGATCGACCGTCTTAATCAACCTTGCGCCGATCTGGATCGAGAGCCTGTCAACGTCCAGCAGTTCCTCCACCGGCGCCTGCTCCGGCTCATCTTCGGTCTTCACCGGCTTGGCCTGCTTCGCCTCGCGCTTACTGCGACTGAGCGACCTTGCTATCAGGCCCGCCCCCAGCGACAGCACGATGAACGGCGCCTTCGGAAATCCCGGCACGAATATCATAGCGCCCAGCAGGAACGATGCGATCCCGAACGGCTTGGCCCTGGACATCATCTGTCCGATCAGGTCCTGGCTGATATTACTCTTGGTAGTTGTTTTACTGATGAGGAAGGCGGCGGCCGTCGAGATGATCACCGCCGGTATCTGCGATACCAGCCCGTCGCCGATTGCCAGAATGGCGTAGGTCTTTACCGCCTCACCGGCCGTCATACCGCCGCTCATGCCGACGGCGAAGCCGCCGATAAGGTTGACGGCGGTGATGATTAACCCGGCGATCGCGTCGCCGCGGACGAACTTGCTGGCGCCGTCCATCGCCCCGTAGAATTCGCTTTCCCTGACGATCTTATCACGCCGCTGACGGGCCTCTTCCTCCCCGATAATGCCCGCGTTCAGGTCGGCGTCGATCGCCATCTGCTTTCCGGGCATCGCGTCGAGGTTGAACCTGGCGGCCACTTCACTTATCCGCTCGGCGCCCTTGGTTATAACGACGAACTGGATAACTACCATAATCAGGAATATCACCAGCCCGATAATCAGGCTGCCGCCGACCACCACGTCGCCGAATGTCCGGATAATCGCCCCGGCGTCGCCCTGGAGGAGGATCAGGCGGGTCGAGGCCACGTTCAGCGACAGGCGAAACAGCGTCAAAACCAGCAGCAGCGACGGAAACGTGGAAAGTTCCAGCGATTCCCTCGCCGACAGGACCACCACCAGCGTCGCAAGGGCAATTGCGATGCTGCACGACAGCAGCATGTCCATCATGAACGTCGGAAGCGGCATCAGCAGAGCCGTCAGCACCACCGCCAGGCCAAACGCAAAGATAATGTCATTATGCGCCAGCAGACGGTTCAAGAACGACGGCTGAAGATCCAACCGCCCGGAGGCAACCGCGTTTTCATTTTCGTCAGCCATTATTTCTTACGACCACGATTCTTCCGCATCCGATAGATCATCGCCAGTATCTCGGCGACGGCGACAAAGAGCACTTCGGGTATCGCCTGGCCGACCTCGGCGGTCGAATAAAGCGCCCTTGCCAGTTCGGGCTTCTCGACGACGGGAATATCGTTTTCGGCGGCGATTTCCTTGATCTTCTCGCACAGGAAGTCGGCGCCCTTTGCCACCACCTCGGGCGCATTCATAGTCTTGGCGTCATAGCGGAGGGCGACGGCGTAATGGGTCGGGTTGGTTACTACCACGTCGGCGTTCGGAACCTCCTGGAGCATCCGTTTCCGCGCCATCGCCAACTGCATCGCACGGACGCGCCCCTTGACTTCCGGAGATACCTCGTGCTGTTTCCGCTCTTCCTTGACTTCCTGGCGGGTCATTCGCAATTGACGCTTGTAATTCCACCGCTGATACAGCATGTCGGCCCCGGCGATCGCCAGCAGCGCCACCACGATCCTTCCGGCCAGGCCAAGGATCAGCCCGGCGATACCGCAGAGTATCCCCTCCGGCGCAGCCCACTGGAGCGAAACAAGCGTATCAAGTCGGCCGCTGAGGTACTGCCAGGCAATCGTAAGAAGCACGACAAGTTTGACTATCGAAATCAGCAGTTTTACCACGGATTTGAGCGAAAAGAGGTTTTTAATACCCTTAATCGGCGAGATACGCTTCAGGTCCAGTCGCAATGCCTTCGGAGCGAACGACAACCCCCCTACCAGTGCGCTGCCGAAGAACGAGATGCACGCAGCCGCAGCCAGGAACGGCGCCAGGATGGTAAGGCACTCGGTACCCCGCGAATTCATCAGTTCGGCAAACATTCCGCTATCCATTGAACCGGTCATATGCAACGTCAGGCCCTCGTGCAGTTGCGAGATGAACCATTGAGACAGCCGAGATGCCATCAGGACCAGCATCACCACCAACAGGCCGATCACAAAGGCAGAAGGCACTTCCTGACTCTGTGCGAACTGACCTTCCTCCCTTGCCTTCTTCAGGCGTTCGTCGGTCGGCTTTTCAGTCCGTTCTGATGCAGGTTTTTCCGGCATATCATTAGCCGGTAGTCACTAACAGATTCTATGGGGGGTGGCACAGGTTTGTACCCTGTGCGGCTGCCACAGGTTACAAACCTGTGCCACCAACAGATTCAGGATTGACAGACTACTACTGTCTTCCGACATCTCTCTACGCGACCAGGAATTTATTCATCCATCTGGCCAGTTCTAATGTAAAAGCGTTCAATGACGGCATTATTGCGGCGGCAAGGAACAAACCCACCCCGACGCGGAGCGGGAAACTCGCCAGCAGGATATTCATCTCCGGCAGTACCCTCGCCAGGATGCACAGCAGTACCGACAGGATCAGGAACCCGCCCAGCATTGGCGCCGCCATCTTCAGGGCGAACAGCATCATCGCCGAACCTGCCCTGACTACACCGCCGGCAAGGACGGAAATATCCGGCGCAGCCGCTACGGGAAAACCGTCAAAACTCCGGTCCAGAATCCTTATCAGCAGATGATGACCGCCGGCTGCAAGGAAAAGCAGGGCGAAGACCATCTCGAAAAACGCGGCAATCGGGCGTGATTGCGTCCCGGATACCGGGTCGATGACACCCGCATCGGCGAAGCCCATCTGCTGTGCGGCGATCATGCCCCCCTGCTGAATGGCTGAATATATCAACCGCGCCGCCAGACCCAGCGCCAGTCCTATGGTCGCCTCCTGGAGAATCAGCACGACCGCACCGGCCCAGTGCACGCCGGCGGCATCGACGGCGGGCGCCCTGCTGACGGCGAAAAACACAGTAATCAGCATCGCCAGGGATACACGAATATAAACCGGCACCGTCCGCCACCCGAAAATCGGACTGACCAGGATGAACCCGGCCACCCTCGACATCAGCAGCACAAACGGCAGCAAAATGGCAATCCACTCTTCCAATGCTATTGTCCCAGTCCCACGGATTGAATGTGGTTGAATATCTCGGCTGTGAAGCCCACCGCCACCTGCATCATCCATGCCCCGCAGACCAGCAGGGTAATGCCGACGCAGGCGATCTTCACCACCAGACCCATCGTCATATCACGGATAGATGTAACCGCCTGAATCATCGCGACTAACACGCCGACAATCAGCGTTACCAGCAGCACCGGCGCAGCCACCAGCATCGCCGTCTCCAGCGCCCGCCGACCGATATACAGAACCAGATTCGCGTCCATTTCAATCCTCAGTGAAAACTCGCAACCAACGTACTCGCCAGCAGGCGCCAGCCATCGACCAGCACGAAAAGGATGATCTTGAAAGGCAGCGAGATCATCGCCGGGGGAAGCATCATCATCCCCGCGCTCAGCAGGATGCCCGAAGTTACCAGATCGACCAGCAGGAACGGGATGAAGATCAGGCATCCCATCTCGAATGCCTTGCGAAACTCGCTTATCGCGAAGGCCGGGATCATTATGTGGGCCGGTATGCCCTCGACCGACTCGGGCCTGTCGATGCTCGACATCTCCATGAACAATTCCAGGTCTTCGGTGCGTGTCTGGCGGTACATGAAAGCCTTCAGGAAGTTATGCGCCCTGCCGCAGGCGTCGGAGAAGTTCATCCGGTCGGCCATGTATGGTTGGATCGCCTGGGTGTTAATCTGCGTAAGCGTCGGCGCCATCGTGAACAACGTCAGGAACAGCGCCAGGCCGATAAGGGCGATTGTCGGTGGGATGTTCTGTGTCGTCAGCGCCCTGCGGAGAAAGCCCAGGACGATGATTATCCGCGTGAACGCCGTCATCATGACCAGCAGGCCCGGCAGCAGTGCCAGTATTGCGAAGACCAGCGCGAGTTTTACCGGCGCTGACCAGTCGTTGGCCTTCTGGCCCGGCGGTGGCGCGGTGGCCTTATCTACCAGGTCGATAACGTCGCCGGGAGTCGGCAGTGAATTCGCCGGCTGGGTCGTCGGAACGGGCGAATCCTGTGCAAACGCCACGCCCGAACCGGCAGAAAGAACTACCAGAACAAGCGGAACCATTTTGTAGCGAAACTTTTTCATCCCATCATGTGTAAACCGCTATTCGTTACTCCTGCAAGGACGAATCTGTCTGTGTATCAGACTCGCCTTCAGCCCGGCGGGCGATTTCGGCGTATTCATCGCCAAAAGCGTCGGTTACATCGCCCAGACTTACCACTCCTTCGGGAAAATTGGCCACCAGTATCTTTTTTGAGCCGACCTGGAGCAGATGCACCGTCTTTCGAGGGCCCAGATAGGCGGTTTCCAGAATGGATATATGCTTGCCCGCAACTACCCTGATTCTCGGAAGGACCT
>DAOVFI010000746.1 GCA_030673005.1 Planctomycetales bacterium | reverse complement strand
TTCATCTGCCGCGGGCAGGAATTCCTCTCCCAGACGTGGCGGCACGTCCTGCTCCGCGAGGCATTGGGCTTCGACGAGCCGCGATACGCACACCTGCCGCTGATAATGGACATGGCCGGGCGGAAACTCTCCAAGCGAGACGGGGCCGTCGAGGTCCACGCCTTCCGAGCAGCCGGATACCTGCCGGAGGTGCTGGTCAACTTCATCGCGCTATTGGGCTGGAACCCCGGCGACGACCGCGAAAGACTCACAATGGCCGAGATGATAAAATCCTTCAGTGTCAATCGCGTCAATAAGGCCAACGCGAAATTCGACCGCGAAAAACTCCTGGCCTTCAACACAGACGCCGTCGCGGCCGCCGATGAGAACCGCCTGCTGGTCGGGTTTAAAGACTTCCTGTCGCTGAATGAAACGCCCATCCCCGCCGACGACGATTCGCTGCTGCGGCATCTGATTCGCATCAATAAGGGCTTTCGCACCTTCGCCGACATACAGACCAAGTGCGGCGTGTTGTTTGTGGGCGACGACGCATTCGATTACGACGAAAAGGCCGTCAAAAAAGTGCTCGCCAAAGCCGACGGCGCCGGGTATGCGATGCTGGCCAACCTGCAACCTGAATTGTCTGCGTGCGAATGGACCGAAGAGTCGCTCAAGGCGCTGATTGAAGGTATCTGCGCCGAAAAATCCGTCGGCATGGGCAAGGTCGCCCAGCCGATACGGGTAGCAGTTACCGGAGGGACTGTCAGCCCGGCGATATACGACACTCTGCTGATACTGGGAAAGGAAAAGACCCTGGCGCGGATCGACAGGTGTCTGGCGATGCGGGAATGAAAAAAGGCCCGTCAGGGCCAGAAGATTTGTAGCCCGTGGCGTAAGCCACGGGATATGATGACCCTGAACAAAATGATAAGCCCCGACAGGGGCGACACAAACTCCTCGGGGCTTATCTGCCGCCCCTGCCGGGGCTTTCGGGAGGGTTGGGTTGCCAATCCAATCCCAGCCCTCACGGGCTGGGCTACAAATATGTCGCCCTGACGGGCTATAAAATCGGTCGGGTTGAATAAATTATCGTGC
>DAOVFI010000734.1 GCA_030673005.1 Planctomycetales bacterium | reverse complement strand
TTGGAATCTCTGGAAACCTCATAAACCGACAACCGCGAGTTATTGTAATTTTCGTCGTCGTTGCCGACCGGCAGCCTAACCAACGTGCGAGCGGCGCCGGACATGATGATCTCGGGCCCGAACATGCAAACCGTCGCCATGGCGATCGAGAAATCGTCGTCCGGTACGACCGTGTGGCGCAATAGGCTTTCGACGGGATACCCACCGTACCACACGCCCGAAGGCACCGGGTCCCATGTGTCGTAATTGGTTTGCGCGTTCGGGTCCATTGCATTTTGAACTTCATCGGCGGCGCCGATCGCGTCGAAATCGACCGATTGTGTGAACGACGTATACGTTTCAGCTGCCGCGTACGGTGAACTTACTACGATCGCGACGACTATCAAACACGCCATTAGGTTTAGGTTTCTGTACATCCAAACACCATTTTACGTTCGCGCCCTTGCCCATGGCGCCCTTGATCTCTATCAACTCGAACCCTTCAATGCCATTCGCGAGGGCGTCGTTAATCCGAATATTAATCCAACGGATTTCGTACCTCGATGGAATGATAATCGAATTGGAACGGCAGAATAGCCGAACGTCGCCAGCGCAAAAGACGCCGCCGACCCGCCCATTGTGATCAACCTTCCAGTTTAGGAATTTCTGGATTAGGTTGTTCGTCTTCTGATAGTCGTACGATAGGCTCAAGGTTCCAAACACCAGCAATTTTCGCGTTGCGCCCGACCCAATATCCCCATACGAACCCGAGCCCGAACATGGCCGCTAGGACAGTGAACATGACAAGCCATAATTGGATATGCGGGTCCATAGCAACGCCCTTTGACGGGTATATGTAAGTATTGGGTATCTACTTAAACCTTGGTGACCGTCGAACGGCCCGATGAAACCCTCAAAGGCTGTTGGTTTTTTGTTCGCCGCAATGCTGGTAATGGGCGCATTCGTGTCCGTCGCCGGTACCGTCGTGGCGAGCGATATCGCCAACATTACGTCGGAGGTCACGACCCTTTTCATCGACTTGATTCCCCTGATCGTCATACTCGGCGTGTTCGGTATGATCATGGGCATAATCAAGCTTCGGCGCTAAGGCTCGGGACCTCGATACC
>DAOVFI010000674.1 GCA_030673005.1 Planctomycetales bacterium | reverse complement strand
GGACATCGAGAACCTGGGACCGGCCCTGATCGACCAACTCGTCGATAAGGGGATAGTGAAGCATTTCGCCGACTTGTACTCGCTGACAGCGGAGCAACTTATCGGCCTGGAGCGGATGGGCGAGAAATCGGCAGCGAATTTGATAACGGCAATAGAAGATTCAAAGGATCGAGGACTGGGGCGTCTGCTGGCGGCGATGGGGATTCATCACGTCGGCGGAAGGGTCGCAGAGGTTTTGGCCGGACATTTCGGCGGCATCGACTCAATCGCCGCCGCCGGTGAGGCCGAACTCGCCGCCGTTGAGGAGATCGGCCCGATCATCGCCGCGAGCGTCCGCCGGTTCTTCGAAAGCGGCCAGGGCGGGGAGATTGTGCGACGCCTCAAGGCCGCCGGCGTGAAGATGTCGGCCGATCGCGCCGTCGTGCCGGTCGGCGAAAGCCCGCTCGCCGGTAAGACCGTCGTCGTAACCGGCACACTCGCCGGCTATACCCGCAGCGAAATACAGCAGACCATCAAACGCCACGGCGGCAGACCGACGTCGAGCATTTCGAAAAAGACTGATTTCGTCCTCGTCGGTGGGAACCCCGGCTCAAAGGCCGACAAGGCAAAATCACTCGGCGTGAAAATCATCAACGAGGAGGAATTCAGGGAAATGGTCGAAAAGAAAAATTAGCCGCGAACTGCGCGAACGACGCGAACTTCTTTTTTATTATTCAATATTGTTCGCGTAGTTCGCGCTGTTCGCGGCTTTTCAGCACAGTGCTGCGAAGCCGAGCACTATGAAAAGAATCATCTTAAACTTTCGTCGAATAGTACGTATCAACATGACCGATTACCTCCTGGGGCAATCCCTCCACTAACTATTCTACCACGAAAAGCCAAAATCGCATAGGGTGAAAATCACGTGTGTCGTGGCACGGGCGCCTGCCTACCGGCAGGTAGGTCTCGCCCGTGATGCGTTGCCGGGTGCTGTGGTCGCAAACACAGCGACCACGGCACCCCGGCAAATCACAGTGGTTGTAATCCGTTACGTGCGGGATTATTATTTCCGCTTCGTATCCTTTACTATACGCGCGATAACTCTTTGGAGATGTGGGAATACAAATGGCGAACGAAGGCAAAACCGGCCAGCCCCCAAGGGGCGACCTGATGGAAAAAATCGTATCACTCTGCAAGCGACGAGGCTTTATCTTCCAGTCGTCCGAGATCTACGGCGGGATTAACGGCTTCTGGGACTACGGTCCGATGGGCGTCGAACTCAAAAGAAACGTCAAAAACGC
>DAOVFI010000647.1 GCA_030673005.1 Planctomycetales bacterium | reverse complement strand
CGAATCGGTCGACAGGCAAGGCTCGAACCGCCGAGCGACGGAAAGGATGAAGTCCTCGCCGTTGACGGTCGAAAAATCGAACTTGTCGAGATTGTAAGGCGCATCGCAGTAATCGCCCGACTCGTTCAGGACCCACTTTCTGAACACGTCCGCCACCGCCGGGAAGTCGGACGCCTCGTCGCGGACGAAGTCGCGGTAATGATACGACTGGAGGCTCGAGTCCCAGCCGGGCTTGAGAGTGAAGGTCGATTCGTACCGCTTCAGGTCGCCGATGACGGTGATCGACCGCCGGGCGGGACGGCGCTGAAAAACGACCCGTCCGGTCCAGAGGTTGCTTCGCCGACTGTCGAGCGTCTGGCCGGATCGCTGAAGCCGGATTGACCGCCTCTGCCCGCCCCTGCCCGGACGGTAGAACACAAGGACCGGCGAATATGCGCCATCGACGGAACCTGCGCCGCTGCGGGCGGCGAGTCCGGCAAGGGCGGCAGTGCGGGCGATAGCATCGCGGACCGACAGGCCCGTCAGCGACAGAGCGGGCGGGTAAATCGCGCCGGTATGGTCTTCAAACTCGGTCAGGCCTGAGACCTCCACGTCGCCGGGAACGAAAGCGGCAAGGATGTAACGCAGGATGTCGCTCACCGACCAGAGTCGCCCTTCAGGCCCGGTCGAGAAAACCCGGCAGGTGCGGGAATCGACCGTGTAAGTCGCCTCACTCGCCAGCCCCGTCTTCTCGTCGTTGAAGACGGTCGATCCGGTAGATACGAACTCGACCGATCCGGCGCTTTCCTGCCGGCGCCCGGTAATCGGCGCGTCGAGGCGGACTCGCAGGACGTCGTAGGCCTCGACGGCGAGGAATTCTTCGTCAGGCCCGGCTCCGGCGACGCGCCGCCTTACGTACCCGTCGAACATGACGAACCGATACGCTCCAGCCGGTCGGATTTGCAGGCGTTGGCCCACCGCGGGCAGCACTGCAACGTGCTCGATACGCCTGGACGGAAGGTACTTCCCGGACATTGCAAGGGCGACCCTCGCCGAAGCGAATTGCGGCGCGGGAAGGATGTTCCACCTCTCGACGTGCAGGTCTCGCCTGCGAAGCCCGTCGATATAGACCGCCGGCGGCGCGGGGCGAAATACGTTAGTCGTCGATAAGGCAGGATGTATTGTCAGGACGTTCACGTTTGCTCCTTACAGGATCAGCGCCGGCGCCTGCCGGGTGGCCGTGGTCCGGTCGCGGTTCGGCGGCATCAGGACCGAGCGGCGCATCTCACGGCCAAGCCTCACTGCGTTCGGCTTGACCGTGCCACCCGTTGGATGTATTGTCAGGACATTCACGTTTGCTCCTCACAGGATCATCGCCGGCGACGGCGCGGGCGCCTGCGGCACGAACCGAACCTCACTTAAC
>DAOVFI010000759.1 GCA_030673005.1 Planctomycetales bacterium | reverse complement strand
CGTACCTATGAATTGCCCTGGCAGCAATGGATTCCGCCTGATGGTAAGTTCCCCGTTGGCGGACGGAGTTACAAGAGCCAACTCTCATCTGTCCCCGCCTGCCAGAAGATCGTCAAGAAAGCGATCGTTGAAAAGTTACGGGCCGCCCACGGGGCAAACGAATTGCCCGAAACGGGCGCGACCTGCACTGTCGAGATCGCAATACGCGAAGATGCAGCACAGCTCACAATCGACACGACCGGTGCGGGTTTGAACAAGCGCGGATATCGCGCAGCCGCCGGACCTGCTCCACTTAAGGAGACACTCGCGGCGGCTATGGTGCAAATGAGTTTCTGGAAGCCCGACCGCCAGCTGATCGACCCATTCTGCGGGAGCGGAACGATTCCAATTGAGGCTGCTCTGATTGGTCGGAATATCGCGCCCGGGCTGAACCGTCGCTTCGTCGCCGAAGAGTTCGAATCGATTCCATCCGGGCACTGGAAAACGCAGCGCGAAAACGCACGCGACCTGATCAAACCGGCTCTGCCTCTGCGGATCATAGGAACTGATATCGAACCGAAAGCGATCAGCCTTTCGGCCTATCACGCCCAACTCGCGGGCGTCGCCGACGATATTCACTTTCAGCAAAAGGCGTTCGAGAAGTTGACCTCAAATCGAGAGTATGGCTGCGTGATCTGCAACCCGCCATATGGCCGGCGGTTCGAGAAAACTCCGGATATAATGGCGCTTTACCGGACGATGCCCGAGGTGTTCCGGGCGCTGAAAACCTGGTCTTTCTACATAATCACCAGCCTGAATCTGGAGCAGATTTTAGGCCAGTCCGCCGACCGGCGCAGGAAATTGTACAACGGCCGAATCGAGTGCACATACTACCAGTTTTACGGACCTAAGCCTCCGAAGAGACGCTCGGACGGGCGGCATTTACCGCAACAGTCCGAGCATCCCGAAGAAGCCGAAGCAAGCGAATCTTCGGCCTTTGGCGGCCTGGCCGACAACGCCTCGAACCAGGCGGAGATATTTGCCAATCGCTTACGGAAGAT
>DAOVFI010000516.1 GCA_030673005.1 Planctomycetales bacterium | reverse complement strand
CTCCCTCACTCCACGATAATGTTTACACGGTTTTTAACAAATTCGGCGCGATTCACAATCTGGATTGGCACTATTTCCAGAACGTTGCAGGTAAAGGCCTCGGCAAGGGGCCCTGCCTTTATAACTTAAGAACCGACCCGGGCCAGACCAGGAATGTTATTAAAAAATTTCCGAAAGTAGCAAAAGATTTAAGAAACAAATTGCAGAATCATCTCAAGGTCAAAATACCCCCCTTGAAGTTGTAATTAGTTCCTATTGCGGAAACATTTTCGAAGGAGTAATTATGAAACGACAAACCAAGCGTTACACGTTGAAGTCATTACGGACAGAACCAAACAAACCTTCTCGCCGGCAGTTCCTGGCACAGAGTGGAAAAGTGGTCGCCGGTTCGGTCCTCACCGGCGTCGCTCTGCCTCGGGTCTATGCCGCCGAGGACAATACGATACGGCTGGCGTTGGTCGGGTGCGGTGGACGCGGGGGCGGTGCGGTCGCTAACGCCCTTTCTTCGCAGACCGGGCCGACCAAGCTCATCGCCATGGCCGACGTCTTCGAGGAACGGATAACACGATCGTACAGAGCCCTCAGCGAGCAGTTCGGTAAACGGATCGACGTGCCGCCGGACAGGCGCTTCCTCGGCTTCGATTCCTATCGCAAGGTCATCGACTGCCTGCGTCCAGGCGACGTTATGATCCAGGCGACACATTCAGCCTTTCGGCCAACCCATCTCGAGTATGCCATCAAGAAGGGAGTAAATGTATTCATGGAAAAATCATTTGCTCCTGACCCGGGAGGCACCAAGCGGGTCCTCCGCCTTGGTGAGGCGGCGGAGAAAAAGAACCTTAAAATAGCATGTGGGCTTATGTGCCGGCATTCATCTGCGCGGCGGGCTTTGATACAAAAGATCCGCGACGGCGCTATGGGTGACATCCAACTGATCCGTGCCTACCGTATGGATCCTGGCGCCCGAATGGGGCCGTTCAAAGGCGGCCAGAACGAGCTGCTGTGGCAAATCCGGCGTCCGTACTTCTTCTTGTGGGTCTCCTCTGCTTGGTTTATCGAGATGATGATACATCAGGTTGACGAATGCTGCTGGATAAAGGACGCCTGGCCGGTCGCGGTGCACGGCTTGGGTGGACGCGAGCCGAACAGCATCGATTGCAGCCAGAACCTCCACACCTACGCCATGGAGTACACCTTTGCTGACGGCACCAAGGCGCTCGTCAACAGCCGTTCTATGTCGAAGTGCCACAACGATTTCGCCACGTTCGTGCACGGGACAAAGTGCGCAGCGCAGTTCTCGGGCAATGTTCACGCCCCGACCGTGCAGATATACAAGGACCAGCGGACTGCCAAAAACAACATTGCCTGGCGGCCGGATAGGGAGAAGGTGAGCCCGTACCAGGTCGAGTGGGACGTGCTGCTCAACGCGATCCGCCAAGACCGGCCGCACAATGAGGTCCGGCGAGCGGCGTTTGCGAATCTGGCCTCCATCATGGGACGCGCCGCGGTCCACTCCGGCAAGATCATCACCTGGGACGAGGCCATGGCTTCCGATTTCAAGTTCTGCCCGAATGTGGACGGCCTGACCGAGGAGAGCCCGGCACCGGTCCGGGCCGATGCGCAGGGCCGTTATCCCGTGCCGGTTCCAGGTACGTGGACAGAAATCTGAGCGTTGCTAAGAATAACAATTAAAAAAGGAGTAACTATGATGAGGACAATTCTGTTATGTGTTGCTGTTTGCTGGCTTGTGATTTTGGCTGGATGTGCGACCCAGCAAGTGGCTGAAAAGGGTGAGAAGCTTCAGTACGTGGAAACTGACACCGGTCGGTGGCTTATTCATGATATGAATCGGCCTGCGCCGGCGGTCATCTTGCCCGGTACCGGGAGCACACAGAGCCAAGCCGGGAAAGCCCCTTCTAATGCGATTGTTTTATTCGATGGGACA
>DAOVFI010000654.1 GCA_030673005.1 Planctomycetales bacterium | reverse complement strand
GCGTGAGAAAGAGCCGACGGGAGCCTCCGAGACATAGACCAACTGTGCCGCCTGCCGCAATCGCACCAGCGCACCGGCGGCCTGATCGGCGGCAGGACCTTCCCACGGAAGCGAATCGATATCCACCACGGCTACCGGCCTGTCCGGGTCGAAGACGTAGATAAAAACTCGCCCGGCTGCGGTCTGGCCTTGCGTATCCTGGTGATACATTATAAATTCATGCCGGCCCGGGCTTTGCGGCGCCTCGATGCTCACCGCTGCGTATCCGGCCTTGTCGGTCCGGGCGGAGCGCAGCACCTTGTCGCCACGTCCGAAAATTATGGCCGAACCCTCCTGGGGCGGGGCGTACAACCATACCTCACGCCGCTGCAAACGAACCACTATCGGCGCATCCTTACCGGAAAGAACGGCTACGTCGGGGGCGGTCAGGATATACTCGCCGCTACAACCGCCGAATATCATCGCCGCCATAATCAATAAAATTCGTCGCATAAGTTTTGGGCCCTTTGTCAAAGACTGTACCATCAGGCGCAGGGATGGTACTATCTCCGCACTCGTGTGGAAAGTATTCTTTGCACTTATTCGAGGCCGGACCGTATGACAAATAACCACAAAGACGCAGAACTGTATTCAGAGGATCCCTGGCGAGTCTTTCGCATCATGAGCGAGTTCGTCGAGGGTTTCGAGGAGATGAGCCAGGTTGGCCCGGCAGCGAGTATTTTCGGCTCGGCCCGCACCCGTCCCGGAGACCGCTACTACGAGCAGGCCCGCAAACTGGGCGTGATGCTGGCGAGAAAAGATTTCGCCGTAATCACCGGCGGCGGGCCGGGCATAATGGAGGCCGCAAATCGCGGCGCGTTCGAGGCCGGCGGAAAGTCCGTCGGGCTGAATATCGCACTGCCGCACGAGCAGACGGCGAACCCGTACACGAACATCACAATGGACTTCCGCTACTTCTTCGCCCGCAAGGTAATGTTCATCAAGTACGCCTGTGCGTTCGTCTGCTTCCCGGGCGGGTTCGGAACGATGGACGAGTTCTTCGAGTCAATGACGCTCATCCAGACTGAAAAGGTGGATTCGTTCCCGGTGATACTCTTCGGCAAGGCATTCTGGGGCAAACTTGCCGGGTGGATGGACAACGTGCTTCTCCGCCGGCACCGCACAATCTCGCCGGAGGACATGGAACTATTCATAATGACCGACAGTCTCCGCGAGACGGTCAAGATTATCGAAAAAGGCTGCGAAATGGAGCTGGCCCGCCGGGCCAAGCCCGTCCGCCACGGGCATCGCCGACCAACCGGCGAAGGGACCGTAGTCGGCCTGCCGCCGAGAGTGAAATCAAGACGAAGAAGGAAGTAGCCGTAGGCTGGG
>DAOVFI010000290.1 GCA_030673005.1 Planctomycetales bacterium | reverse complement strand
CATTCGCACCCGCGGTGAGATACTTGCCCGCCGGATAGTAAAGCGTCTCCAGGCCGGCCGGAGCGAGCCGATAGATTACGGCGTCCTCGACATCACCTTCTACCGCGACGACCTGTCGCTCCGCAAGGGTATGCCGCTGGTACGCGCCACCGAGATAAACTTCGATCTTGACGGCAAGGTCGTGCTGCTGGTCGATGACGTGTTCCAGACGGGCAGAAGCGTGCGGGCGGCACTGGACGCACTGGTCGATTTCGGCCGGCCCGAAGCCATCCGCCTGGCGGTGCTCATAGACCGCGGCGGGCGGGAACTGCCGATAGCGCCAGACTATCTCGGCGCAGCAGTAAAGGCGCCGGCAAAGACCCGCGTGCAGGTCCACCTGGCCGAACACGACGGCGACGAGGGCGTCTTTCTCATCGAACCGGGCAACAAAAAACGCGCTACGAAGAAACGCACCGGGAAATGACCGAAATACACGACGAATTCGTCTGGAAACAAAAGCACCTTGTGGGGCTGGATGAACTGTCGGCCGGGGAGATAACCTATATCCTCGATACGGCCGAAAGTTTCCGCGAGGTCTCCACGCGGTCGATAAAAAAAGTTCCCGCCCTGCGCGGCAAGGTGGTGGGTCTGCTGTTCTTCGAGGACAGCACGCGGACGAGGATGAGTTTCGAACTGGCGGCCTCGCGACTGTCGGCCGATACAGTGCTGTTCACCTCAAAAGGCTCGTCCGTCACCAAGGGCGAGACGACGCTGGACACGGTGCGGAACATCGAGGCGATGGGGGTGGATATTTTCGTCGTTCGCCACGGCTCCAGCGGCGCGCCGCACATGCTGGCCGACAAAGTCTCTGCCTCGATTATCAACGCCGGCGACGGCTCGCACGAGCACCCGACCCAGGCCCTTCTGGACATATTCACCATCCGTCGCCGGCTGGGGACGGTTGCGGGTCTGCGGGTGGCCATCGTCGGCGACATCGCACATTCGCGGGTTGCGCGGAGCAATATCATCGGACTGCGGAAACTGGGCGCCGAGGTCGTCGTGGTAGGCCCGCCGACGCTGGTGCCGGCGGCCATTACCGCAATGGGATGCGAAATATCACACAGCCTCGACGATGTGCTGGCCGAGGTGGACGTGATAAACATGCTGCGGATCCAGTTCGAGCGGTTCGGAAGCAACCTTTTTCCTTCGGTCCGCGAGTACAGCCGGCTCTACGGCCTGGACGCCGAGCGGCTCCATAAATGCAAAAAGAACGTCCTGATTATGCACCCGGGTCCGATAAATCGCGGCGTCGAGATCACCTCCGAAGTGGCCGACGGGCCGAATAATTGCATCCTCCAGCAGGTATCCAACGGCCTGGCCGTCCGAATGGCAGTGCTGTACCTGGTAAGCCAGGCAGCAGAATGAAATATCGAATTGTGTGCGTAATGTTGACGTTTTTTTTCAGCCGCGTCAGCGGTGATAGTGAAGGCACGACTCGTGCTACGTAGCGAAGATACTTCGCAGAGTAGCAAGGGCCGACGAAAAAGCCCCGGCAGGGGCTGAAAACGACCGCCCCTACCGGGGCTAAAAACGAACGCTGCTCCGCGGCTGAAAAAATATGAACGACATCCTTATACAAAACGGGCGCGTGATTGACCCTGCCTCCGGGGCAGACGAGATTGCCGATATTACCATCGCTAAAGGTAAAATCGTCAAGGTCGGCAAGGCCGCCGGTAAGGCAAAAGAAGTCATCGACGCGACCGGCAGGATCGTCTGTCCGGGTCTGATCGACATTCACGTCCACTGCCGCGAGCCGGGGCACGAAGAGGAAGAGACCATCGCCACCGCCGTAGCCGGAGCGGTGGCCGGTGGTTTCACGACCATCTGCGCGATGCCCAACACGCATCCGCCGCTGGACAACGAGACGGCCGTCCAGTACGTCCTCCAGCGCGGCGCCGAGGCCGGGCTGTCGCGCGTGCTGCCCGTCGGGTGCATCACGAAGGCCCGCGAAGGGGCGGAACTGTCCGAGATGGGAATGATGCTGGAGGCCGGAGCGGTCGCCTTCAGCGACGACGGCGACGGCGTGGCATCGACGGCCGTTATGTACCGCGCACTCCAGTACGCCGGTATGCTCGATGTTGCGCTGATGCAGCATTGCCAGGACCCGGACCTCGCCGGCGGTGCGATGAATTCCGGCGCAGTTGCGGTTCGTCTGGGCATGCGCGGCATAGCCGCAGCGGGCGAGGAACTGATGCTCCAGCGCGACCTGGTCCTGGCAGAGCGCACCGGCGCTCGCTACCACGTCCAGCACGTATCAGCGGCCTGGTCGGTCGAGCTGATTCGCCAGGCAAGGGCGCGCGGCGTCCGCGTAACGGCTGAAGCGGCCCCGCACCACCTGCTGCTTACCGACGCGGCCTGCGCCGGTTTCGACCCGGTCTATAAAGTCAATCCCCCGCTGCGCCGCGCCGCCGACGTCGAGGCCGTCCGCGCCGGTGTCGCCGACGGGACGATCGACTGCCTCGCCACCGACCACGCGCCGCAATCGGTAGAGGAAAAGGAACTGGAGTTCGCGCTGGCGCCGTTCGGGATGATCAGCCTCGAATGCGCCGTCGGACTTTACGCAAAGGCCATGATCGACACGGGCCTGCTGGACTGGCCGGACCTGATAACGAAAATGACCGTCAATCCCGCCGCCGTCATTCGCGGACCGTCGAGACCCGCCGCGGGCACCGGGCCGGGCAGCCTCGCCGTCGGCGCCGAGGCGGACGTAACGATAATCGACCCGAAAAAACGCTGGACCGTCCGGACGGAAAAGTTCCGCTCAAAGAGTAGAAACTGCCCTTACGAAGGTTGGAAATTGAAAGGCAAGCCCGTCGCAACCATCGTCGGCGGACAGGTCAAGTATAGCGATTAGCGGCGCGTTTATCTCCCACAAGCGCATAAATTTTGTGCGCCCGGTGTAACAACGCAACCGCAATTTCGTTTTTAGACTGTTGCGATAATTCTGATTAAGGTGTATCATTCCGGTCGTGCCATTTCTGATTGACGGGAACAATCTGATGCACGCTTTGGCCGAGGTGGGTCTGGAGGTCGGTCGGGGCGGCCTGTGCCGACTGCTGGGCAGGTTCGCCTCGCAATACAAGTCCCGAGCATCGTCGAGGGGCAAGTCCCGGGCATCGTCGAAGTCCGAGAAGGTTCGTGTCGTCTTTGACGGTTCGCCGCCATACGGTCCGCTGGCAAAGCAGATTGAGACCGATTCAATCGACGTGCGATACTCCGCCGGCCGGACCGCCGACGATTTGATTATCCAGGCCATCGCCGCCGACAGCGCCCCTCGCCGGTTGACTGTCGTCAGTACGGACCGGGAAATCAGCAAAGCCGCCCGCAGCCGGCGTTGCAGGACAACAACCAGCGAAGAATTCGCCGGCGAACTGGTGCGGATGCTGGAGCGTTCGCGGATGGAGCCTGACCGGCGAAACACCGAGCCGCCTGAAAAACGCGTCGGCCTGGCGCCCGAACAGACCCGCGCCTGGCTGAAGAAACTGAATATCGAGAAGGAAAATTTCAACCTCGACGAGGGGGAGGACCTGTTATGACTCCGTCCGAGCGGAACCGCCGCGCAAATAAACGATTCGACCTGGCCTGCCCGGTAGTCGTTACCGACAGCGCCGGGGTGGAAGTATTCCGCACCAGGACGATGAACATTTCCGACGGCGGGATGCTGCTGACTGCGCCGATATCCCAGACCGTCCCGCTCGGCGAGTCCGTCAGCGCCGAAATCCGCCTGCCGCGGTCCACGAAGAATACGTTCATGTTCGAGGACGTCTGCTCCGAAGCCCGCGTCGTCCGACACCAACCGATGATCGATCACGACCAATCCGCCACGGCGTTTCAATTCGCCGAACCGTTGAAACTGGGACTGGAAGTGTGATTAGTA
>DAOVFI010000663.1 GCA_030673005.1 Planctomycetales bacterium | reverse complement strand
TTTCCGCGGTAACCGCCACCATCGCGTATTTGGCGTCCCAGACCTCGGCCCCGACGAACGACTGTCCCTCTTTCGCGGAGTCGTAAATCTGTCCGCCGACTACCAGCTTCGTGAGGCCGAAGATGGAGGCCAGCGCGCTGCGAATCATATCCATCGTTACTTTCGGGGCGCCCGGGAACTGCGCGCGGATGCCGGTGTTGTTGAGCAGGTTCGACAGCGCCGCGCCACCGATGAGCAGCGTGTTAGGCTCGATGCCTACGCCGAGGCGGACCTTCTCCTTGGCCGCTATGACCTGGCCGATGGCGTCCGAGGCCGCCGTGGACCACGGGGCTGCCTTGTTGTCGGTGTAGAGCGCCGCGCCCGTCCAGGTAGTGGTGTTGAAAACAAGGGCCGCCGCCCTCATTTCGCGCCTCATCAGGAGCTTGAGCCAGAGATGCTGCGAGACGGCGAGCTCCGCGTCGAAGTCGCTTTTGTATCTCGAACGCTGCTTGTCTCCGAGCTCGGACTCGTAGCCGTACTCCTTGCAGCGATACTCCTTGTCCTCGGCGTACATCGCGATACGCGCGTACGCTCCGGATTCTCTTTCCGCGGCGCCCGCATCTTTCAGGAGGCTTTCGCGCGTAATCACGGAAATCGTAGCCGCCTCCTTCGGGACTTCGAGCAGGGCGAGTATCTGCGAAGCCACGAACTGCGCCCGGCTTGCGGAATACTCCTCGAACGCTATGCCCAGGTCCGCCCTCGGCGTCGCGTAAGTGGGTTGCTGAACTGCCATCATTACCTCCCCGGTTTCATGTTTTCCGCGACGCCGAGGTGCGCAGCAGTAGCCGAGAATAACAGGCGGGAAAACCGCTCGGCAGTCGGTTCTTCGGGAGCTACCCTATCCCGCCCAGACCTTTTTCTCCTTACGGAGTTACCCACATGCAGAGCACCGGGACCGTGCAATCGCAGCCGCCAGCTGCGTTTTCGAGCGCAACCAGGTTGAGCGTTTCGGTTGCGACCACATCCTGGAACGTAGCGTCGAATGTGGTGAAGTTGAAGATGGTGTCTTCGTTAACGGCGCCGAGTTCCTGCTTGTCGGTAATGGCGTCCGTGTCGTTGAAGAGTTGCACCTCGTCGTCCGCGTGCGCGCCGTTGCCGCCCGTCTTCACGCAGGGCAGAACCGCAATCACACGCAGCTTCTTCGCGGCTGGTACCGTGTAGGCCAGGGTCCCTGCCGCCGCCGGGCGGAAGTTGATGAGGAACGGGATACCCTTGCCAACGCTACTGGCGACGATTTCCACCGAAGGCATCTCCATGTCGAGTGAATGGTCGCCAAGCGCCTCGCCCTCG
>DAOVFI010000574.1 GCA_030673005.1 Planctomycetales bacterium | reverse complement strand
CCGGTGGCACCATTGACATGAGAGGCGTTACCCCGAACGCGGGCGACTCCTTCACGCTGTTGACAGCCGACGTCATTGACAGCACAGGCATAGCCCTGGATGCCGGCGACGCGGCAGACTGGACCCTTACTATTATTACAGATAGCGAATCGGGTCTGGGCACTCCCAACAACGGCGACAACGGTAGCGTGGTTGTAACATACATCCCCGAGCCGGCATCGCTGGTGCTTCTGGGTCTGGGCGGTCTGGCCCTGATCCGTCGCAGACGACGCTAGTTGACAGTCTGTAAATCATCACAATCGGTTATCTGATCAACCGGTTGATTGAAAAAAGGGACGTTCTTTCCCTTGCGAAGCAAGGGGAATGAGCGTCCCTTTATTTTACCGGAAACTATTACTACAGCGTAACTTGGCTCAGGCCCGAAAGGCCGACCAGACCTACCTGCCGGTAGGCAGGAGTTAGCCGGGGGCTTACCTACCTGCCGGTAGGCAGGTAAGCCCCCGGACGGCGGGAAGTTAGAGCAATAGCCCCGAAGGGGCGACAGAAGTCACCGCCCTTGGGATGAAATCTGTCGCCCCGTTGGGGCTTACGGATCGGGCTGGACGTGCACCGGGCCCTGACCCGCCTTCGCTAAGGCTATGGCGTGGCAGGCGGGCCCGGCTAACACCTGCCTGCCGGCAGGCAGGTCTGATCGGCCCTCCGGGCCTAAAGGGCGATTACCTGGAATAAGTTGCGCTGTAGTATTAACCCGAGCTGAAGAATCAATCCTTGCGCATTGTTTCCACGGTAACTCCCCCGGCTCCGAGCGTCAGTCCTATCCATCCGTCGCGGAAGGTTGCGTAGCGCGTCCTGTCACCGATGGCCTTGAGCAGATCCGGCGGGTCGGGGCGGAACGAGCTTGACTGAACGAGTATCTTCGGGTTAACGGCCTCGATGAATGTCTTCAGTGTCGGCGTAGCGCTGCCGTGGTGCGGCAGGATGAGTGCGTCACAGTGGATTTCCCCGGCAGGGAGTTTCGCCGGGTGAGTCTCGGCCGGCTCTGCTCTACGCAGCATTTCGCGAAGCACGAGGTCGCCGATATCGCCGGGGATGATGACGCTACGCCGACTGCAAACGACCCGCAAGACGAGCGAACTGTTGTTCACGTCCAATTTCAGCGCCTCTGCTGGTGGCACGGTCAAGCTTTGCTTGGCCGTGCTGACGGCTTGTCCGTGGCGGGCGCTATCACGGCCAAGCCTCACTGCGTTCGGCTTGACACGTGCCACCAAACTGTGCATCCCACGGCCAAGCCTCACTGCGTTCGGCTTGACCGTGCCACCCGGGCCGGGAGGCCAGAGGACTTCGACGCTGACAGACTCGCCCAGCGAAACTGTCTGACCGGCCCGGAGGCGGATAATCTGCACGTTGCGTCTCTTAAACTCGGTCAACAATTCCCGGACCGCCGGCGGGTCGTCCTCCCGCCGGCCGAAGAACTCGTTGAGATAGACCCGACGGGGCGTATTGCGGGTCAAAAGCCCGCTAATGGCGTTGTAGTGGTCGATGTTGGCGTGAGAGATGAAGACGGCCTCGGGACTCGGCAGACGCTTGGCGCGGAGGAAAGGGCGAAGTATCTGATTATAGGCGTCGGTCGGCGCGAGCGTGCCGGCGTCGAAGAGGTACGTCCTG
>DAOVFI010000416.1 GCA_030673005.1 Planctomycetales bacterium | reverse complement strand
CTGGGCTGGCTGACGGTCCAGTGGCGCAGGAGCGGACAGGTCCACGCCGACAAGCCCGCCGGCGAAGGCGGCAGACCGATGAGAATCATCCGCTCCGGACCGGAACTGCTGCGACTGCTGAAGAAATAATAGCCGGTCGGGTGGCACGCCCAGGCAAGGCCAAGGTCGTATGACCTTGACCTTGCCTGGGCGTAGTCCGGCGTCCTCACGGTCAAGCCTCTGCTGCGCTCCGGCTTGACCGTGCCACCCGACCTGTGCATGACACGACCACAGTGCCCCGCAGGTTAATTCCCGGCCTGCATTACTGTATAATGTCGGCGTCCCGTCCGGGTATCGGAACGGTGGCGTTTTCCGGATCGGCGTAAAATAACAGGTGAAAATGCGAGGTCAATTATGGCTGCCGAACATACACATGGACAGACGGATCTGACGAAACCGACGGCGATGGTTACGTTCCTGCTGATACTGGCGATTACTTCGATCGTCCTGGGCCTGGGCGGCGGCCTGACCGTCCTGGCCGTCAGGTCCTTTCAGGGACAGATCGACCTTGCAACGGTAATGTGGATGGCGGTGTGTTTTATGTCCTCGTCCTGCCTGTCCGGCGTGTTGTGGGCGTTGGGTTGGCTGTGCCGCAGCCAGTATCACCACGCACGGACCGAAGAGCGGATTATTTCGGCCCTGGAGCGTCTTTCCGCCGCCGGCGCAGTCCGGGCCATTCAGGTAGCCGAGCAGGTCGGCACCGAGTCCGCCGATTCCCTCCCGGCGGGCCTGTCCGAAGCGATCCTCGAACAATTGCGGGAACTGAACTGCAACCTGCTGCTGTCGGAGCCGCGCCGCCAGTTGAAGTGGAAGTACCTGACCGAAGAATCTTCACAGCGGCTTATTCGCCAACTGGAACATTCCCTCGGCGCCGGTGATCTCGTTGCGGCTGAAAAGGTTCTCGACCGTCTCGTCCGTCTGGTTCCCGACTCGCCGGAAATTCCTGCGCTGCGTGAGCGGATCGAAACTACTCGCTGCGAGGCCATGGCGCGCGCCGAGGACGAGGCGGATCGGCAGGTCAATGAATTCATGGCTGCGGGCGATTTCGTCCGCGCCGGCGCAGTCGCCGAGACGCTCGGCGCTAATTATCCGGACTCTGCGCGCGCGTCCGAACTTATCGGGCGAGTCCACCGCGAGCGTGATGCGTTCGTAACGGAGCAGCGGCTGGCGATGTTCCGGCGGATAGAGAAGGCCGCCGCCGACCGCCATTGGCAATCGGCACTCCAGGCCGCCGGCGAACTGCTCGAGGCGTATCCCAACAGTCCCGAGGCCGACACCGTCCGCACCCAGTTGCCCACCATTACCGACAACGCGCAAATCGAGGAGGTCCGGCGGCTTCGTGACCGGATACGCGACCTGATAACGCGCCGGAGATTCGGCGAGGCGATAGAGGCCGCACGCGACATTATCGAAAGGTTCCCCCAGTCCGCCGCGGCAGCCGAACTCAGTCAGCAAATGCCGAAACTCGAAGAACTGGCGAAGTCCGAACGGGAATCTGACCAGTGAAACAGCGGCATTTAAAAATCCTCCGCGGGCTGCTTTCTGCGCCGACGGCCCCTTTTTGTGAGGAGGCGGTTGTCGGGCGGATTCGCGATTGGGCGAGGGGTCGCGGCGTGGCAATGAGTCGTGACGCCGCCGGCAATGTCCTGCTTCGGTACAGGTCCGGACGGACGGGTCGGCGGCGGGCCGGGTGGGTCTTCGCCGCACACATGGACCATCCGGGCTTCATCGTTCGCCGCTGCCGGGGCCGGTCCGTATGGGCGGATTTCTTCGGCGGCGTCGGCAGGGAGTATTTCCCCGGCAGTCGCGTTCGTCTGTTCGCGACAGATCGGGGCGTCCCGGCGACGGTCCGCAGCACCCGGCGGGTGAAGGATTCACCCGCCTTGTCCTGCCGGCTGGAACTGGACTGCTCCGCCGACGTGCCGGCCGGGACTGTGGGCATGTGGGACATCCCGGCAATGCGCATCCGAGGTCGGCGTTTGTACAGCCGGGCCTGCGACGATGTGGTCGGCGCTGCGGCTCTCGTTTGCGCGATGGACGAGATTATCTCGCGGAAAATCGACGCCGACGTAACGGGTTTTTTCACGCGGGCCGAGGAGGCCGCTTTCATCGGCGCGCTGGCCGCGTGCGAAAAACGCAGCCTGCGGCGCGACGCGATGATCGTCGCGATCGAAACGTCCCGGGCAATGCCGCAGGCGCTCCTGGGCGACGGTGTGGTCGTTCGCGTCGGCGACAAGACACGGACGTTCGATCCGTCCCTGACGGCCCACGTAACGGCTGTGGCGACCGCCCTGGCGAAACGCGACCGCAATTTCCGCTTCGTCCGCCAACTGATGCCCGGCGGGACGTGCGAATCGACGGCCTATTGCGCCTTCGGATACGCCGCCACAGGCCTGTGCCTGCCACTGGCCAACTATCATAACCAGGGACCGCGCGGGCGAATCGCCGCCGAGCAGGTCCACCTGGACGACTTCGCCGCACTGGTCAAACTCCTGGTCGC
>DAOVFI010000153.1 GCA_030673005.1 Planctomycetales bacterium | reverse complement strand
AAAAAATCCGCCGCCTCGATAAGCGAATTCACGTCGTCGATGGCTGGGACGAGATCCGCGCCGGCGTATTAGACGGCAAGGCCTTCTCGGCCGTCGATTACGCCGACCGACTCGACGCCCGGGCAAAGGCTCTGAAAGAGCGGAAAAAGAAAAAAGACGATGACGATGACGATGATGATGATGACGATGATGACGATGATGATTGATAATTGTGCGCTAGCTATAAGCGAGGTGCCGTGGTCGCAAACACCGCGTCCATGGCACCCGGCCGCTCGGTCTCGGTGCGATGATGCTGAGAAAATACTGATTTATGAAGAGAGAAAAAATGAGCAAGAAATCAGAGGAAGATTGGACGCTGTCCGGAAAGCTGGCGAAAACGCGCGCCGCCAAAGGCGGTCGGGAGTTGACAGCGGCAGAGATAGAGAATGTCAAGGCACAGCACGACGAAATAGCCACTGCACAGAAAGCACTTGATGATTATCTCGCCAAGGCTGAAGCCAAAAGGCGCGAACAGGAAATCGAGGAGATCAAGGCAGAGATAGAGAAGGTCAAGGCGCAGCACGACGAAATAGTCGCTGCACAGAAGACACTTGATGATTATCTCGCCAAGGCTGAAGCCGAAAAGCGCGAACAGGAGATCGAGGAGATCAAAGAGAAAGCAGAAGTAGAATGTTATCAGAATATAGTATTCGCGTTCAGCGATCTCCTAGCTGCACATGCACCACTCATCGGTGATTGCAGCATGCTACCGTACCCCAAAAAAACGATTTTATACGCAATTGAGTGGGTTATGGCTCATTACGCAACCATGCGGGAGGCTACCATAAATGGAACCCTTCGCGAAAAATACGATGAAATTATGCCTACCCTCAGCTATCTTCTTACAGTGTTGGCCCGCGACTGGCACGAGATTGATCCCGATGACAAGGATGCAATTGCAGAACTTGGTAGGTTTGACTCATTTCCGGACTGGGCACTCCCCCTAAAACTGAAATACATTAACGATGAAAAAGCAAGCCATGAGGCCTTCGATGCAACATTTAAGGTACTCAAGGACAGAGTTGGCGCTATGAGAGTAAATCCGTCTGATCCCGACTTCGGAAGCCGCAATAAACTTTTCACGAAGGCCAGAGCCGACGCCGCCCGCGCGCGACTTAAGGAGATATGGTCACGGTCGAATGTCGGCATTGACACTGCGGCGGGTCGGAAAAAAACAAGTAAGTAGGTAGGTCGGGCCGGGTAGCGTAGTCGTTGTGTTTGCGGTCACTCGGATGCGCGAACGTGCTGGAAATAAGGTTTGACAATCGTGCGCAATAAGCGCACAATCGTGCGCAATATGAGTACGAACTTAAAAAGTCCGATTAACTGGCTGTTTCCTGACGTTCGCAAGCGTGTGCTGGCGTTGTTGTTAGGGGCGCCGGAGGAACGATGGTATATGCGGGACATAGCCCGTCGAACGGGCTGTGCGATTGGGACGGGTCGCCGCGAACGGGCGGGTGTGGCGGATGCGGAAAGTGTCAAGCGTTTCCCGGATGGTAATCGAGTCTATTATCAGGCCAATACGGAATCTCCCATCTTCGAGGAATTGCACGGGCTTATAGTCAAGACAGCCGGTCTGGTCGATGTGGTGAGGGCGGCGATGGAACCGCTGTCGGGGAATATCGACCTGGCCTTCATCTACGGCAGTCAGGCCAGCGGCGAGGCATCGGCCGCCAGCGACGTGGACCTGTTGATTGTCGGTGACGTCGGGGAAATGTCGCTTATCCGATCCATTGCGAAGGCTGAGGAACAACTGGGCAGGACGGTGAATTACTCTCTCTTGAGTCGAAATGAGTTCGCCGTGCGGCGGAAGGAAAAGGGCGGATTCCTAGGAAGGGTTCTGTCCGGAAAGAAGATCACTATTATGGGTAACGCCGATGAAGTATGACAGGCTGCTTAAGTCCCGGCGAATCCGCAAGGAGCAAATTTCACAGGCCGAGATCGCTCGGGCTTTGGAACGTGCGGTGCGAGACCTGAAGACGTCGCGGAAGATTATGGCCGAGGATTGGGACTGGGGCTTCGCTGTGGCGTACAATGCGGTGTTGCAGGCGTCACGGGCGTATATGTTCTCCCTGGGTTACCGCCCTGCCGGCGCCCAGGGACATAAAAACACATTCAGTTTCATGCGACTTGCGATGGGGAAAAATTACGAGGAATTAATTTCATACTTTGACCGAATGCGCAACAAGCGAAACCAGGCGATATATGACGTTGCCGGGTTGATTACGGAAACGGAAGCACGAAATTTATTTCAGAGGGCGACCGAATTTGTGAAATTAGTTAGCAGCAAGTTGAGCGGGAAAACAAGAAGACAGGCAAAAAAACCTGAACAGAAGAAAAAAAATAACGACGACGACAATGATTGACAGGATGGTCAAAAGCAGCCTCATCTTCGGCCCGAAGGATGTTATGGCCTATCTCGCCGTCAGGGACGGCGTACTCTACCGCGTTACGCACACAACCGGCTCGGAAATTGAGATTCACTATTGGCAAAATCGGACGATAGCCTTATAATGTAATCATCATGTTGCATCTCGCGCGACAGTGGGTATGGTTTCGGCCGGGGTATCGGCCTGCTTTTGAGGCGGGCGGATTCTTCGGCCTATTAAGATGAAGGGCGCTCTGCGCCGATTACTATTACAATTACCCATTGATAGCGAGTGATGACATGAAACACTACCATCCGAACTTCACGGAATTCTGTAACCTCACCGAAAAGGCCAACACAGTCCCCGTGTATCGCCAGCTTCTGGCCGATGCGCTGACGCCGGTCGGCGCGTTTCAGCGTCTGGCTTATCCGCAGGGCTTCGCGCCGGCGCGCAATGCATTCCTGCTGGAAAGCGTCGTCGGCGGCGAACGGATTGCACGCTACTCCTTCGTGGCGGTCGATCCGGAAATCACCTTCACCGCGACGCGCGATCGCGTCGTAATTACACCACGCGGCGGCAAAGGCGAAGAAACACAATCCGACGACCCGCTGAGCGAACTGGCCGAACTGATGAGGCCCCACCGCCCGGTCCATCTGCCGGGCCTGCCGAGGTTCACCGGCGGGATAGTCGGGTACGCCGGCTACGACATGGTGCGGTACTACGAGCGGCTCGGCGAAGGCCCGCCCGACGACCGGTCGCTGCCCGACATGAGTTTCGGATTGTACCGGACGATGGTCATCTTCGACCACGTTTCCAAAACCATAAAGGTCGTCTCCAACGCACACGTCGCCGACGATCCCGGCGCAGCCTACAGGGCCGCCACCGAGTCGATCGAACGGACTATCGACCGGATTCGCGGCGGCAATATCAACGGCATCGGGATCGGCGAGATAACACTCGACCACCTGCCGCAGGCGCCTTTCGAGTCGAATTTCGCTCGCAGCCGATTCGAGCAGGCAGTCGAGAAATGCAAGGAATACATCCGCGCCGGCGACATCTTCCAGGTAGTCCTTTCGCAGCGTCTGTCGGTAACGACCGATTCGTCGCCGCTGGACATCTATCGCGCCCTTCGCGTGGTCAACCCCTCGCCTTTCATGTTCCTGCTGACTATGCCGGAGGTAACGCTGGTGGGTTCTTCGCCGGAGATTCTCTGCCGGGTCGAGGACGGCGTGGTTACGTCACGCCCGCTGGCCGGGACGCGCCCGCGCGGCGCGACTGAGGCGGAGGACGCCGCCCTGGAGGCCGAACTCCTCGCCGACGAAAAGGAACTGGCCGAGCACACGATGCTGGTCGATCTTGCCCGCAACGACGTCGGGATAGTGGCTGAACCGAACACCATCGAACTTTCCGACTTGATGACAATCGAGCGCTACAGCCACGTCATGCACATCGTCTCGGACGTCAAGGGAAAACTGGCTGATGGAATGACCGCCTTCGACGCGCTGCGAGCGGCCCTTCCGGTCGGGACCGTCAGCGGCGCTCCGAAAGTCCGCGCGATGGAGATCATCGACGAACTGGAGCCTTCCCGCCGTGGTCCATACGCCGGTGCGGTAGGGTACGTCGATTTCGGCGGGAACATGGACACCTGCATCGCCCTGCGGACCATGGTGGTTACGGGCGGCAAGGTGTACTTGCAGGTCGGCGCCGGCATCGTCGCCGACTCGGTGCCCGCCCGCGAATACGACGAGACCATCAACAAGGCAAAGGCGCTGCTGCGGGCGATAGAAGTAGCCGAGGCGGGATTCGGAGAATAGTCGCAGGCTTTGTCTGAAAAGTATTTTTAGCCGCGTAGCGGCGCCTTTCTTAGCCCCGGGCGGCAGCCCGGGGACAGGAAAGGCCTAACATATCCAAGCCCCGTATGGGGCGTCTTGTTCAACCGTAACACGTTACACCAACAGCGTTAAGGCGCCCCTAACGGGGCTTGCGCGGCGCAACTTCCTTAACCACGGGCTATCGCCCGTGGCTAAGAAAGACGCCGCTGACGCGGCTAAAAATACTTTTCAGACAAAGCCTAGTATGACAGCGCTAGGAAGTATCGAGCATCTCGGCCTTCCTTCGCCGACTTCGATAAGATATTTCGTTACGCCACTGGTAATACTCGCAATTTTTCAGTAAAGCACCCCACGATCGCGGCCATGTCTGCCATATCTTGGCGGCCAGCGTATTGGCCACGTCGGCTACCTGTTCCAGAGTGATCCGCGGATTTTTCCCCCCGAAGCCTCTGTGTTTCAGAACCCAAAAAATACATCGCAATTCGAGATGACAGCCAGTGTCGGATCAAACCGGTATATGTCCGAACCTCAAACGCCCCAAAGCCCGCCTCCTGCTTGGCGCGTTCAAACCACTTCTCGACATGCCAGCGGGCAAAACCCACCCGAAGCAGTTTTTTCGGGCTTGCCTTCGCTTCGGCGTTGCTGACGAAGTATTTAATCTCGCTACTGTTCAGACATCTTGCAACGATCAGCCAATAGCGCCTATCCGTCGGAACCGATTTGCCTACCGAAGCGTTGGTCAACTGTACCCGGGCCGCCTTGAACTTCCATCGTGAGGCCCCGCGGGTCGTATCCTTGATCTTTATCTTCTGCCAGGGCTGCTTTGTGAACACAGGGCTACGCTGCACAAGATTATCTGCCCGTTTAGGTGCATGCTCGGCACGAAGAGATCGACACTGCGGCGGCGTGGCCCAGCATTGAAAGTTTTTCCGTACCTCACCAATGCCACGCTGACCCATTCGATCCAACGAAAACCAAAACTCCGGAATTTGCCCGTAATCTTCGTCGAAAACCACATACGAAAAGCGGATTCCGTTGCACATGACCCGTCGAATCTGATCTATGGCAATCTTCCATTTAGTCCGATGGACTACATCATCGGGAATACCCGCCTGGCGGCAACGATCCCGATCTGCGTCCCAACTGGACGGCAAAAACAGATCGCTTGCCAGCACACAACTAAAGGGATTTGTCGGATTATTGTCGGTGTATAGCAAATGCTGGCCTACCACGCAGTTGTCTATCTTGCCGGTCTGGCCGCACCATTGCCTCTGAACGCCCGGTGTCTTGGGTCCCTGCTTGGGATGGCTCGATGCGTCAATAACACCGATGGCGTTGTCGCAACCGTGTTTGTCAGCAACCAGGCGGTGCAGCGTATCCTCTGCTCGTCGGTGGTCCCAGCGAAAGTCTGCAAGGAATTCCTGGAGCGTACGCACCGGCACCTCGGCTGCCAATGCGATCGGCTCGATGCTTTTGCGTTTCAAATCAGCCATCAAACCCAGGATGTACTTCTTCCAATAGACCAAAGTCTTCTCTCGCTTGAAACAATGCCGAAATTTCTCCAGTAACATCACCAATGCCGGCTGAAGCGTAGCAATTTGTTCGCTTGTCATCTTCGACTCTCCCTGAAGTTCAAATCGTTCTGGAAGAGACATCGGCTCATGCTTTACAATAACTTGAGCAAAAGTAGCGCTGTCATACTAGACTCGGGCGCAAGGCCAGTTTCGCACCTGGGTTCTGTGATCTATCGCGTTTTGTACCTCCCAAAATCCGGGGCGGACGACCCGACCCGTCGCACGGACGCCGGCATTCCCGACGTGGTCTTGTATCGAAAAAAAACCGTCATTGCGTTGGAGCAGATTCGTCGGGCGATGGGTAACGGAATTCG
>DAOVFI010000174.1 GCA_030673005.1 Planctomycetales bacterium | reverse complement strand
GCGCCAGTATCACTATCTTACGCATCACTTTTCCTCGTAGAACGTAGGGTGTGCAGGTTCTGTTTCCTGCATACCGAAACTGCTGGACAAGACGAACGTCCCGACAGAAAGCGAGTAAGAAAGCGGGATTACCCACTATTTTCCTTCGACGGCGGTTGGGCCCCTTATCAGCAGAATCGCGGGGGGGCCCCCGGGCGCTTCGTTGTCGAATCAGCCGTAGCTGGAATGCCGGGACTGCGCAAAGCTCCGTCCCGGCCTACCGATTAAGAAGAGGTGTAAATGGACATTCTGGCATTTGACATTGTTAGCATCTGGACTCGTTACGTCTGGCCGATCCTGCTTTTTATCGTCGGTCTCGGTTTGATGATCTTCGTGCACGAGTTGGGGCACTGCCTGGTGGCCAAGTTGGTCGGCATCAGGGTCGAGCGATTCGCGCTGGGCATGGGTCCGCGTCTGTTCGGCATCAAGCGCGGCGAGACCGACTATTGCTTCTGCGCCGTCCCGCTGGGCGGGTACGTCAAGATGCTGGGGCAGGAGGATTTTAAGCCGCTGAAGGATGACGAGAAGCCCGACCCGCGTTCCTACCAGAGCAAGTCAGTCGGCGCGAGGTTCGCGGTAATCTCGGCCGGGGTTGTCATGAACCTGATCCTCGCGGCGGTGCTGTTTATCATCATCGGACTGGTCGGCAAGGATTTCCTCGCTCCGGTCGTCGGCGGCGTCAGCCCGGGCGATCCGGCCTCACAGGCCAGAATCGTCTGGCAGGACGGACAGGAACCGTCCCAAAGCACCGGGTTCAAACCCGGCGACAAAATACTGAAAATAGAGGGCGACAGCATCCTCCTGTGGGTCTGCGGAAACGAAATCGAGAGTTTCCAGGACGTGGCGATGACGGCGGCCCTGGCCGACCCGGACAATACCTATACATTCACCATCGAGCGGGAAATCGATGGCCGAAAACGGATCGGAAAAACCGAAATAAAGGTCAAACCCGGCGGCGGGATGTTCCGGTTCGGCGTCGCCCGGCCGGCAGACACCACTTTCGATGACATAGAAGAGCTCGACGACGTCATTACCGCTACGCCCTACCGGAAGAACGACCGCATTGTCGCCATCAACGGCGAAAAGATCGAGAAATCGTGGCAGATCGACGAGATAGAAAAACGCCTCACCGGCAAACCCGTAACAGTATCGATCCTCCGCGAAGAAAAGACGGTCGAAATCGCCGTCCAGCCATACCTTTCCGTCGCCGAAAACGTCCATTTCCTGAAAGACGGCACGATCGTCCGCGGCGAAATTATTGACAGAAACGAAATAGATGTCGAGCGACCCCAGGACGACGGTAAAACAAAGAAAGTCAGGTTGAATGAATTCACCATCCGCCTCGCAGGCGGTGGTACGCGAAAAATCCTTCAGGACGAGTTCGATACCGGACAGTTGCGGATCCTTGGTATGGCGCCGCCGTTGCGGGTGCTGATGGTCGATGACGGCTCACCCGCCCACAAGGCCGGGATCATGCCCGGCGATATCATTCTGGACTACGAAGGTGAAAAAACGCCGACAAACGAACAGATCATCGAGATCAACAAACGCATCAAGGCCAACGGCGGCGAGATAACCGTCAGACGCGACGGGCAGGAGAAGAAATTCACCGTCAAGCCCAAAAAACGAAACGGCAAATTCCTCATCGGTACCCGTTGCGTTGCCGACTACACGCCTGTCGTGGCAACCGTTATGTCCGGTACGCCTGCGGAAAAGGCGGGTATCCCGTCCGAATCGCTTATCACAGCCGTCAACGATGTGAAAGTCGCCTCGTGGATCGACGTGTATGACGCCCTCAAGGAACTGTCCGGAAAAAAGGTAACGATTACGTACCTGCACGACGGACAGGAGAAAAAGGCTGAAATCGCCAAACTTGACGAGTACGTTTTTCGCTCCGAAGATTACTCTTTCGGAATTTTCACAGGCGATGCCGCTTTCAAGGCGCTGATGGTGAAGATAAAGCAGGACGGCGTTGCCGATTCGCTGGTCTGGGGCGGGCGTGTTACGGCCAAACTGGTTCTGGCGTCGTACATGAGTCTTCGCAGCCTCATTCGCGGATGGGCGCCGGTGGACCAGACGGCCGGTCCTATCGGCATCGGAGCCATAGCCGTAAGGGTCGGGCGGCGGAGTTTCATTGATTTCCTGTACTTCCTCGGCTTCATCTCGGCTGCTATCGCGGTGTTCAACTTCCTTCCGATACCGGTCGTGGACGGCGGGCACGCCGTTTTCCTGATAATAGAAAAGATTCGCGGCAGGCCACTGTCTGCAAAGGTGATGAACACCGTACAGATCGTCGGATGGGTGCTGCTGCTGAGTTTGATCGTTCTGGTAACCTGGAACGACATAACGCGACTGCTGGAGAGACTCTGGTAGAACGCCTTCCCGATCCATCGACAACGGAGCGAACTTATTCCACGCATGATCGAGATGAGAAGCAACGGGGAATTCTTAAGGAAATTCGAAGCGATGCAACGTGTAATCCTCGGAAAGATGGACTTTCGCAAACCGGCCGGCGGCTGGCAATGGCCGGTCCCCGATGAACCGGGCGTCGAATCGACCCGCGCCGGTTGTCTCGTTACGGCAGCGCCCGGTAAACGCATCAGTATCAGCGGGCCTGGCGTACACACACGCAACGGGGACAGTATCGAACTGGAATTCGATCTGCCCAAAACGACCGGCGGCAGCGTGAACCTTTCCTTCGTCGGCGGCGCCGAGTTCCTGAAAGCATCGCTCGACCTGAAAAGACGCCGGCTGGTATTGTCAACCAGCGAGTGGAATCGCCGCCAACCGGTGGCGGCTGCAAAGGTAACGCTGAAACGCAAAGGCATACACACGCTGCGAATCGACAAGACCGAAGGTTCGGGCGAACTGGTCAAGACAGCCGACGTCCGGGTGCAGTTGGACGGAACGACGGTGCTGGAGGCCCGGGGGCTGAACGTGCTGCCGGAGATGGGCGTTGAAGTTGCCGTCTCGTCCGAACGCGTCCTGCTGCGGCGGTTCGTCCATCGCGGCATCAAGTTCGGCGTGCCGGAATTCCTCCACGTCGGCGGTTGGCAGATGCCCAACCGTCCGGATATCGACGCAAACCTCGAATCCATTTTCCGCGGCCTGCGCGAAGCGGCGGCCTGCGGCGTCCAGCTGCTTGTTACCCCCGAGACGTCTATGACCGGGCTGTTCCCGGATAAATCGGTTACTCGGCGTCCCGGGCCGGTCGCCCGGACCGAGCGGAAACTGCGCCGCTTCATCGCAAACCTTAAGAACGCCCCGTATCTGGTGGCCGGCCTTCCCATCTGGCGGGAAAGCCCCGGCCCACGCCCGAAGAAAACGCGATACAACGTTTCGCGCGTCTATGACGGCGACGGGCAAATAGTGCTGACCGGTCCGAAGATCCACTCATGCGAGTCGGACTTCTGGCACGGCTACCAATTGAATGAATTCGAAGTCAACGGCGCGCCGGTGTGCATGCACGTCTGCCACGACGGGCGATACCCCGACGTCTGGACGCTGCCGATCATGTTCGGCTCGCGATTGGTGGTTCACCCGTGCAACAGCGGGACAATTTCTCAGAGCATCCAGGCATTCGAATCCAGCGCAAAGCGACAAACCTCCACTATGCACGCGTTCTATCTGCGCGTCAATGGCGGCGGCGGCAGCGCCCTGGTCGGGCCTGGAAAATTCGACAACCTGCTGACCGTCAGCGCCGAGTGCCGCCGCGATAACCCGTCCTTCCCCATGGCGGGCTCGCCGGAAGAATGCCTGCTGCACGCCAATATTCGCCTCCACGACGCCTTCGGCTACTGGCCCGTCCGTTCCTTCCGCGCCTCGGAGGCCGCCGCCGACGCCTACGTCCGGCTCTACCGTTCACTCAACGGTAAGAACCTTACGTAGAAGTTGTCCGGTCGTCGGCTTGACCTGCAAGGCAAAGGCACTTACGATTCAGCAGCGGGTTATCCGAGGAGATTGTAAATGTCAGGTCGTAAGCAAATCGGCGTCGTGCTGGTCGGCTGCGGGACAGTCGGCGGGGCAACGGCGCAAATCCTGACTCGACAGGACGGCGGACTTTCCGAGCGGGTCGGCATCGACCTGGTTCTCCGCGCCGTCGTCGATATCGACTTCATTGTCGCCGAACAGATCGGCCTGGATAAGAAACTCTTCTGTAAAGACCTGGGCGCCGCTATCGGTCGCGAAGACGTCCAAATCGTCGTCGAACTGGTCGGCGGGACGACTGCCGCCCGGACAATCGTCGAAAAGGCGATCCGGGCCGGCAAGCACGTGGTTACCGCCAACAAGGCGCTGCTTGCCCATCACGGCGCCGAACTGTCGGCCCTAGCAAGGAAAAATGACGTCTGCCTGGCCTTCGAGGCAAGTTGCGCCGGCGCGATCCCGATAATATCGGCCCTGACGGGTCAGTTGGCGTGCGACCGGATCGACGCGATGTACGGCATCGTCAACGGGACGTGCAATTACATCCTGACGGCAATGACCGAACAGGGCAGAACCTACGCCGACGCACTTTCCGACGCCCAGCGTATCGGTCTGGCCGAAGCCGACCCGACCCTCGACGTTACAGGCGGGGATTCGGCCCATAAACTGGCAATAATGGCGGCGCTGGCGTTCCGCCGACGGATAGATTTCGAGAAAATCCACGTCGAAGGCATCGACTGGCTGGAGGTGCAGGACCTCTACTATGGGCGGGAACTGGGTTACGTCATAAAGTTACTCGCCATCGCCCGCCGACAGGGGAACGCTCTTTCGCTTCGGGTGCATCCCGCCTTTATTTCCGACCGTCACCCGCTGGCGTGGGTTTCCGGGCCGTTCAACGCCGTGAGCGTCTATGGCGAGAACTCCGGGCATACAATGTACTATGGCCGGGGAGCAGGCGGCCAGCCGACCGCCGCCGCCGTTGTCGGCGACATCGCCTCGGTGGCGCTTGGTAACGCGCAGAAAAAATTCCAGTCGCTGGCGATCTGGCCCGACCGCTGCGAACCGGCAGACCAGTTGGACATCGAACACGTCCGCTGTCGCTACTACCTCCGTCTCCAGGCAGAGGACCGCCCCGGCGTCTTCGCCAGGATCGCAAATATCCTCGGCGACCGCGACATCAGTATATCCTCGCTCCTCCAGCACGAACCGAACAACGGCGCCGATGAAGGCGTCCCCGTGGTCATAACAACCCACCGCGCGCTGGAAGGCGACATACGATCGGCCTTGAACGAGGTTGATCGCCTCGACGTTATAAAATCGCCATGCGTATGTATCCACATGGTAGAAGAACACCCAGAACAGACAGGGACTTGGGATTAGGCGTATCGGTAGGTCGGGACGAAGATAGTAGGCCGGGACGAAGCGACTCTGCTTTGCGTAGCGCTTCGCAGAGCAAAGAGCGTAGTCCCGGCAGCCTGGAATTGGACAGATAGCGGAGGCGGGGGGGCTTAGCGTAGCGTTTTTTCCCCCCCCCAATTCTCGGTGCCGCCCGGGGGGGGGGGGGCCCCCCCGCCCCCGCCCCCCCCCCCCGCCTCCGCTATCTGTCCAATTCCAGGCTGCCGGGACTACGCTTCGCTTCGTCCCGGCCTACGATCTTCGTCCCGACCTACCGATACGCCTAATCCCAAGTCCCTGTCTGTTCTGGGTGTTCTTCTACCATGTGGATACATACGCATGGCGATTTTATAACG
>DAOVFI010000148.1 GCA_030673005.1 Planctomycetales bacterium | reverse complement strand
GTTCGTATCCGACGGGCGTGCCGGGTGGTATCTTGATTACTTCGACCGGTTTTACTTTTATGACCGGTACGGCTGCATCCGTCCCGGCTGCGGGGACTTCGGCCTTGGCGGCGGCCTCGCTGACACCCAGATAGACGTCATCGATGAAGAACACCGCGCCAGGCTTGACGTCCTTGTCCTTCATGCCATAGAACTTGAACATTAATATAACCCGTCCCGTATCCGCTTTGGTGGTGAACGAACCTACGTAATGTGTCCACTTTCCCGTCGGAACCAGTTTTACAGAAGGGAATTCACGATCCCGACCTGTGCCGTCGGCCTTGAAACACCACGGGACGACGATCACCTGGCGGGTGAAGCCCGTCCCCTTGATGTAGAATGAGTAGTAATACTTCGTATTGGGCTTGATGGCAATGGCGTCGGGACTGTCGTAGCCGCGGGTTTTTCCGACGGTAATGGCGGTGTTGACGCGGTCGTCGCCCCTGAAACTGGTGATCTTCAGGTAGGCGCTGCATTTGCCGCTGTGGTATATCTTGTCGGAAATGCCCACTTCGGCCGGGGTGTTATCGTAGCATCCATACCCCTTCGGCAACTTGCCGGTCCATCCTTTGGATAGTTTCTCCTCACCGGCCTGCTCCAGACCGGCATTGGGGGCGATGTTTGTCGCCTCTCGGTCGTCAGCGGCAAAACATATCCCCGCAGATACCAGGATCACCACAGCCAATCCTGCTGACATGACGCTTGCTTTTCGCATCATCAACATATTCTGTCTCCTTCTTACTGGACTTTACCTGCATCTCTGTCAGGCCCCGGCCTACGGCGACTGGAACCATAAGTCAATCCGACCACCATTTAACACGCGCAGAGAGCAATCGGGTTTCGGTGAAATAAGAAAATCAGGATTATCCTTATTCGCCCGGCGGTCCGGGCCGTTCTGTCAGACGCTCTGCCACTTTTATAAGAAAATCCCTTTCCATCTGTGGAAAATTGACCCGTCTCGGTCTGGTCTGCCGCATGTAAACGTAAACCCTGGTGCTGGGGCGCGTGGCGAAAGGATTCATATCCTTTGTAACTTCAAGATCATATCTCACTTCGGCCCCCGTCGTGTTGGCGATTGCGGCTTTAACACAAAATCTATTGTCGTCGATAAGTGTCGGATGCCACACAATGGCCTCCCCGCGGGCCGCTTGCCAGACGGTCTGTTTATCGAATGGAAAGACGGCAGAGGTTCCACAACCGCCCGTAACCGCCGCTGCAACCGCCAGGATTATTGTCGTCAGCACCGCCGAACCGCTTCTCATCATCAACCTCCCTTCCCCTGGGCCGACTGAACGTACGCCATGCGAACCTCGTAAAGGGCCGAATCGAGCAACTTCTGCTCCTGCTCCGTCAGGTTGCCTTTTGTCTTTTCTTCCAGGACAGAAAGCATGTCGATATTATGCTTGGCAAGGGACAGGTCCAGATAGCGTTTTCGGGTCTGCGGGTCTTCGATAGCGCCGAGAGCAAAGAGTATTTGAGTAACCATGCTGGAGACCAGCACGGGAAAACTTGCCGGCGGAATCGACCGAGGTTCTTTTCCCGCAGCCTGGTCGCCGGCGCCAGCGGCGCCCGGCGGGGCTGCCTCGGCCTCCTCGGACAGTTTCTGCTTCTCGGCCTGGGCCTGGCTCTTCCAGTCCTCATCTACGATAATTTCAGGCTTGTCGGAATTCTGATTTTCTTCTTCGCTCATGTCCGTTCCTCAGTAGTCCATCAGTAGGCTGGGCCGTCAGGCCCAGCTTACCTCGCTCTTACTACAGATACCTCGTCGCAGGTGAAAAAGCAATTGTCGAGAATACCCGCCAAGCCCGGACATTCGAATGCCCGGGTTTTTTATTCAGGCGTGTGCCGACAGCACCTCACCGATTACCCAGCGCCAATCCTTCGCCGGTAAGGTATTTAAGACTTTCACGGACGGCGGCGGTCATGTCGGTTGCGCACTGGTCCAGTTCGACGATGACCCATTCCAGCACGTCGGCGTCGGCGGCAGCGACGGCGGCGGGGATGTCCATCTTACCGGCCCCTACCGCCGTATGGGGCGCGTCCCTGACCAGCGGACCGTCCTTGACGTGCAGAAGCGGGATCACCGAGGCGTATTTGGCAATAATCGCCGGAACGTCCACTGTCCCGAAATCCGCCGCCCAGTACATGTCCAGCTCGCTGAACATACCCGGCACTTCACGAAGGATCATCTCGTAAGGCAATTCGCCGTCGGCCCCCTGGGAACCTAGAGCCTGCTCGAACTCCCACCAGTGATTGTGGTAGCCGAACTTCATCCCCGCATCGGCGGCAAGCGACGCCGCTTCGGTCAACCGATCAACGCTGATCCTGCGCGCCTCGGACGTGGCGAAATCCTTTGGTCCCAGGCCGGAGATGATCATCTCCGTTCCCAGCGCTGCGGCCTCGTCGGCGCGCTGATTTATAGTTTCGAGCGTCGGGAACGGCCCGTGCGTCGAGCAACAGACCATGCCCAGATCGTCGATAACCTTCCTCACTTCTTCGGGTTTCATTCCGCACAAGCCAGCCGGCTCGACGCCGACGTAGCCAATCTCGGCCACCGTCTTCAACATACCGACAAAATCCTTCTCCGCCTCCTCGCGAAGCGAATACAACTGAAGCGCGATTGGTTTCATCAAACACTCCTTCCCAAAAACGATTACGGCACGTGGCATGGCCGCCCGCCTACCGGCAGGTAGGTCCCAGCCATGATTCTTTATTCACGGGCGAGACGCCCGTGCCACGAAGGCCTCGTAATCTTCCATTGTGTCTATGCCCGCCGCGGCCGATTCGACCACGGCTGCGACTATGCGATGTCCGTTTTCCAAGGCCCGCAATTGTTCGAGTTTCTCGGCCTGCTCGGCCGGCGTCGGCGACATGCCGGCGAATTCCAGCAGGAATCTCTTACGATAAGCATAAATACCAAGATGCAGGAGATACCCGGCCCCCGCTCCGTCACGGTCGTAAGGGATTTTGGCGCGGGAGAAATACATGGCCGATCCGTCGGCTGCAAGGACGACCTTGACGTTGTCAGGCCTTTCGGCCTCGGCCTCATCCAGCGGAGCCGCCAGTGTCGCCATCGGCGCGCCCGAATCCATCAGCAACGATACGAGGCGGTCGATGTAATCCGGGGCTATCTCCGGCTCGTCGCCCTGGACGTTGACGACGACATCGTCATCGACCAGACCGATCTTCTTGGCCGCTTCTGCCAGGCGGTCCGTCCCGCTTGCGTGGTCGGGACTGGTCATTATCGCCTCGCCGCCGAAACGGCCGACGACCTCGGCGATCCGCTCATCGTCGGTGGCGACATAGACGTCCTCGATTCGCCGCGCCTTTCGGACGGTCTCGACAACGTGCTGTATCAGCGGCTTACCCGTCTGATTCAGCAAAGGCTTGCCCGGTAATCGCGTCGAGCCGTACCTCGCAGGTATAATCGCTACAACCTTCATTCCACCTTGCCAGTCCTTGTCAACAGCGCCGGTTGAGTGTATTCTTTCCCGCTGGACATGCAACAATAAAGGCCCGGATACTCCTTACCCATCGAAGGATTGATTTTATGTCATCGCTACCGACGGACCACGCCAATCTGGACCTTACACAATTCAACCTCGACGTCGCCTTCGGCCGGACCGGCGGCAGAATCATCTGGCAACCAAGAATCCTCTGCTGGTGGACAGACAAGAAATTCAAGGACCAGCCGCTCCCCGAACCGTATGACCAGATGACCTATGTGGAAATGTATCGCCACCTTCAGTGCTCCAACCGCATTTACGAGTTCAACGCCTGCTTTGAGCGTGTGGAAGATACACGCGTCAAGGTAACTGAGCGGCAGATTAACCAGACCGACCGCGAGATAACCTGGGAAACGCCCGTCGGCACTCAGCGGGCGGTGTACCGTCAGTCGTCGAATCATCCCTCGCCTGCTACCGTCAAGTGGCCGATCTGCAACGCCGACGACGCGCGCGTGGCCACATGGCGGGCAGAGCACGCCTCGTGGAAATGGAACCAGCAGACCTACGATCATCTCCTGAATCAATGGAGCGGTCTGGGGGCGCCGACTATATACATGCCCCGCGTAACCGTCCAGGACCTTTACGTTGACACCATGGGCGTCGAAGCCGCCGTTTTCGCTTTATACGATTGGCCGGCGGAGGTAGAAAAATACTTTGCGGCCCTGGACGAATGCCATGACCGGCTAATTGATGTAATCAACGCCTCGCCGATCAAGATCATCAATTTCGGCGACAACATTCACAGCGGCACGCTCCCACCAAACCTCTTCGAGAAGTATATCCTGCCTGTCTATCAGCATCGCTGTGAGCGGCTGCACTCGTCTGGAAAGTTCGTCCACGCACACTGGGACGGAAACTGCAAGCCGCTCCTGCCCTATGCTGGAGAAACCGGACTGGACGGTATCGAAGCCATCACTCCCGTCCCGCAGGGCGACGTAACACTGGAGGAGATCAAGACCGCACTGGGCGATCAGATGTTCCTGCTCGACGGTATCCCGGCCATCTACTTCGATCATACCTTCGGGCAGGACGTGCTAACCGAATGCACGAAAAAGGTCATCGACCTATTTGCCCCCAGGCTCATCCTTGGTATAAGTGACGAAATCTCCTCGACCGGCGACATTGAGCGGGTCCGGCTGGTTGGGCAGATCGTAGATGACTACAACGCTGCCCTAGTAAGTGAAGTAGAATAGGTGGTTGATTACCCAATTCCAAATGACTGGCGGAACTGACGGGGTGCCGGGCAGACAGGAGCGATTTATGCTGAAAATAAGAGATCTCTTACCGGCTTTGGGCATGTACTTCCTCGGCGTACTTCTGTTGACAGTCATCGGCTTCTGGGATCTGGATCTATTGATGGTTATATTGATATCCTCACCGTTCGTCGCCGCCTTTGGAGTGCTGATGTGGCTGATTTTCGTACCTACTTATAATTCAATCATGAGGCGATATGCCGTCAGTGAGCTGGAAGAGGCGATGCTCCTTGCATCCGTGAAGGAGTACGATTTGGCAAAGCACAAGGTAGATCAATGGAGAAAATATATTTACTGGGAAAAACAATTGCTCGAGAACTTTCAGAAGCAAATAGACGAAAACCTCGAACTCGCGGAAAAATTGGTCACGGATGTTTTCTGTTGCCTGTTGGAGAACAAACACGCCGCCAACAGGAGGATTCGGATTATCGCGCTATGTTTTATTACCCCTTGGGTGATGGTCCAGATTTATTGCTGGATATTTTAATATAAACAGAGAAAATCACTCGGCGGTCGCGTTCGTTTGAATTTAATCTGAGCGTTCTTTTTCCAGTCCCTAAACCCTATTCCCAAGTCCCTGTTTATGTTATTGTGCCGCCATGCCTGACAAACGTATCCTTATCATCTCCAATATGGACAAGCCCGGTGTATCCGAGCGGGTTGAATCGCTGCGCGGGTGGTTTTCCGAGCGGGCCGAGGTCGTCGCCGTGATTGACGTGCTGGGCGACAAAGACCTTTCCGGCGTTCAGGCCGACCTGTGTATCGTCTTCGGCGGGGACGGGACGCTCCTGGCGGCGGCACGGCGTGTAGCGCCGGCGGGAATTCCCATGATGGGCGTGAACATGGGCAAACTCGGATTCCTGGCCGACTTCAGCGTCGAGCAGATGACCGAGCACCTCGACGACGTCCTTGCCGGGAAGGTCCAGCCGGTCGAGCGGATGATGCTACAGGTCGATCTCGGCGGCGACGGCACAGGCGGGGAAAAGGCTTTTACATCGCTGGCGACCAATGACGTAGCAATAACGGCCGGTCCGCCGTTCCGCATGATCGAACTGTGCGTCAATCGCGGCGACGACCGCATAGCCACGTACATGGGCGACGGCGTAATCGTAGCAACGCCCACCGGCTCGACCGGATACAATCTGTCCGCCGGCGGTCCGATAATCGAACCGACACTGGAGGCGATGGCCATCACACCCGTCGCGCCACACACGCTGTCGATGAGGCCGATCGTCGTCGGCAGCGACGCGACCATCCGAATCGCCGCCGCCAGAACCAATCCGGGAACCACTCTCTTCGTCGATGGTCAGGTCTCCACTCCCGTAAGAGAAGGTCAGGCCGTCCAAATCCGCCGGGCCGAGAGCCGGGCAAGAATTATTTCACATCCCAGTGGGACTTTCTTCAGAACGCTGACCGGAAAACTCCACTGGGGACGAAGCCCGCATCATAAGGAA
>DAOVFI010000519.1 GCA_030673005.1 Planctomycetales bacterium | reverse complement strand
GGCATGACCACTTCGGGATCCAGAATCGAGCGAGCACACGAAACTCCGTTCGTGCACCAGTTCAGTATTTTTCTTCCCAACCGGGTCGGACAGCTCAACGAGTTACTCGAGCTGCTGTCCGAAGCGGAGGTTGAGGTGGCGGCAATTTCCGTGGTCGATTCGACCGACTGGGCCGTTGTCCGCATGATCTTCACAGAGGCCGACAGGGCGAGGATAAAACTCGCCGACGCCGGCGTCACCTTCACTGAATGTGAGGCGCTGGCGGTCGTGCTGTTCGAACCTGACACCTTCGGCCTGGTCTGCAAGGCGCTTGTGGCTACCGAACTGAACATCCATTTCGCTTATCCGCTCCTGACCCGGTACGATGAATACCCGGTAATAGCCTTCCACTCCGACGACCATATCCTGGCCGCTCAAGTGCTGATAAAACGCGGGTTCACTCTGCTTGACCACGAAGACGTGTAGCCGGACCGGGGCAAAGCGACCCGGTGGCACAGGTTTGTAACCTGTGTCAGCATGCTGTGGCGCCAACATGCCCACCCGCTTCGCTGCGCTGCGCGTGAGGGCATGGCACCCATCAAAATACGTGTTACAGACTACCAGGTATTTTCACGGACTACGGGCTACCCGCCTTCGCCAAGGCTACGGCGTGGCAAGCAGGTTACTAAATCATGAGCAAGGACGCTGAAGACAAGTCGAACGACGCGCGGCAGGAACAGGCGCCCCAGCCTTCGTGGTGGCGGTTCGTTCGCTATTGCCTGGTGCTGCTGCTGGCGGGCGCGACGGTTCTGGCGTGGTTGAGCGTGCTGAGTTTTTCGCCGGTCGATCCGCCGTCAAAGATTATCTATCCGCCGCCGGAGGTGCAGAACGTCGGCGGTCCCGCCGGCGCCGCCCTGGCGTACGCGCTTATGTACTGGCTGGGCGGGGGCGGGACGTACATGCTGCTGGTACTTGCGACCGTCTCGACCGCCGTGATGCTGCCGGGCGGGCGGATTACCGATTGGCCGTGGCGGATCGTGGGGATGGCGCTTCTGGTAACGGCCACCGCCGCCGCCTCGCACATCATCCGGCCTGAAAGCAGCGACGGAATCCTCGACGGCAACGGCGGCATTCTCGGGGTCGGTATAGGAAGGTTCCTGCTGGAGTACACTGCGCGGACCGGTTCGTGGGTGGTGCTGGCGGCGACGTTCGGCATAGCGTTGATGCTGACGGCAGACACTATCATCCTCCGGCTGCCGGCGATGTTTAAGAAACTTCTGTGGCGCCGGGCGTCCGCCGCATCGCCCGCCCCGGTCACGGGAGGTTCGGCCCGCCTTCGCGCAATGGCCGCCGCACCGGCGCGTGCACAGGACAAAGAAACGGATAAACAGAAGAATTCTTCTGTCCAGGCCGTTGCCGCCGCGCTGGCGCCGAGACCGAAAACGGCGCCGACCGCATCGACGGCGCCGAGAAAACCTATCAGGACAGGAAAGCCCGGCGAATACGAACTGCCCGAAACGGACCTGCTGGCGAATCCTTCAACCGGATACCTCGAAAGCCAGGAAGCCCTCGTCGAGGAAAAGCGGGCTATCCTCCAGCAGACGCTGGACGATTTCGGCGTCGATGCCCAGGTCGTCAGCCACATGACCGGTCCGGTAATCTCGCTGCTGGAACTCGCGCTCGCCCCCGGCGTGAAGGTCAGCCAGATATCCTCGCTGGCGCCCGACATCGCCCGCGCCCTGGCGGTTCCGGGCGTCCGCGTGGTCAGCCCCCTGCCCGGGCGCGACACCGTCGGTATCGAGGTGCCGAACCTGGACAAGGAGATCGTCCGTCTGAAGGAGTTGATGAATCTCGCTCCCGACGCCGCCGAGCGGATGCATCTGCCGCTGTACCTGGGCAAGGACGCCGCCGGCGACCCGATCGTCGCGGACCTGGC
>DAOVFI010000568.1 GCA_030673005.1 Planctomycetales bacterium | reverse complement strand
AGACGCTCGGCGTCCTTCATTGTCCTGTTGATGCGAAAGGCGCTGGTGAACACATTGCCCTGGAAACCCTGGGTGAACAACGCCACACAGCCGAACTTCTTCTCCAGGTGGTGCATGGCTATGCAGGCATAATCTCCCGTGATATACGGCGTGCGGCCGGACGACGAAGGCGTACCGGTGTAATTTACCACTATGGCGATCAGTTTCCTGTCGTCGTCTTCGACGCGAACAACGCCGCATTCGTTATCCATTACACCGTCGGGATTGGGCTGCTGGTTCTGCCACAGCCCCTTGTAATCGTCGTGCCACCTTTTGCGGATGTTGGCGCAGATGCCGTAGATCATCTTCGAGCCGGCGCCCAGCCTGGCCGGCTTGAGCCGGCTGTCGGCGGTGCTGACGGCCTCGACGGCCTTATCGACGAGATTGATTCCGGCCGACCATGTTCCGCCGTGGGTGTGTGTGCAGTTTATAAGGACGTTATCCTCAGGGATGCCGGTTTTGTCCTTTATTGCCTTGCGAATCCTCTTGCTTTCGTTCCGGTTGACAGTCGCAATCCTGTCCATGGTGATTATCGCCAGTTTGGTCTTGCTGTTGTCCAGGACCAACGCCCTGAGCATCAGGCGGTCATGGACGCCCTTGCATTTGAACTTACCCCTGCCCAGGCCGCTCAGAACGCGCCTGCCAACGGGATTGGGAGGAGTTATATCTACCGAGGCGGCGCCGGCTTTGAGCCTGATTTTCCCGCCTTCGTCGCCGCGATCCAGAATCCGGGACGGTCCCTTGTTCAGGGGTTTGAGATTCCGTGCGGCTATCCACACGTTGGGGACGTCGTATCTCTCATCACTCCCAAGCCAGCGCACGGCGTTGACGAGTAACCTCGCCTCCTGTCCGTCGGGAGTAATCTCCTTGTCGATCCGGATTTGTTTGCCTGTCGGATCTTTCTCGTACTTTGAAGCAACACCGAATGGAAATCCCACAGCCATGACCTTGCCCTTGCCGTAATTGCCGACAATGCCCACATTGCTCCAGCGGTCGTTCCTGAGAAACACCACTCCCCTGCTTCCACGTCGAAGTTCTATTTGATATGCGAAACTTATGCGAAAGGGCTGTATCGTCTTATTGACGGAGTATCTGCTTATCGGCCTGACAGTCTTTGACCGGACCGTTTTTGATCCCTCCATGATGGCCGGAAACAGGGTGTCCGGCATCTGGCCCTTGATACCGGTGTTGTCCGATGTCAGAAGTATTCTCCCGCCTTCATGCACGTAGTTAATCACCTCCCATCGCCAGTCCGCCGCCTTTGCCTTGTTTCCGAGTTTTGTAACAAGGGGAAAGACCAGAACCTTGTACTTCTTCAGATTCTTGCGGGAAAGGTCTGTAACAAAACCGGGCTTGAGATTGTCCTGAGATTTCAGGCATTCCAGAACGCCCTTCTCGCCGAGGCTTATGCCGCCGTCGAGGTCCGGATTATAGACAGCGATCTTTATCGTCCCTTTCTCCTGCGCGCAAGCGGTGGAAGTCAGAAGAATGATAACGATCCGGCACAGTGCAGCCGGAATTTTCGCAACTCTAATCATGGCGTGTTTCCTTTCTCAATTAACAATGCACTTGAAAGACAGGATATCTTACGTTTTATATCGTATGTTGCTTATTTCGCGACAGTCTTTGAGGTTTCCCGTGTATTGCCGTATGCGCCCATATTCACGCGACGGCCGTTCGGA
>DAOVFI010000630.1 GCA_030673005.1 Planctomycetales bacterium | reverse complement strand
CGGCATGGCTGTAAGGGCTTATCCCTGGAACCAGATCGGGCTTGCCTCGCACCACATCACCGTAAGAAAGTGTATCTTCCAGAACAATCCGGGCAACGGCATATTCCTGTCCGGCGGAAATCCGGGCAATCGCGGCAACAGTCGAAACTTCCTCTTCGAGCAGAACACTTTCATCGACAACGGGCCAAAGGACGTCCAGGACTACGGTATCTACATGTACTATTCCAGGGACGTAAAGGTCATCAACAACTACTTCTACGGCTTGCATCACCAGGCCTGTTCGTTCAAGAAGTGTGTAACCAACGGACTGGTGTCCGGCAACGTCTTCGAAGGCTTCCTGTATTCGGCCATATATCTCGGCCAGAACGACGACGATTTAGATGAGGACAATCACCGCTGCTACAGCCTCATCGCCGAGAAGAACGTCTTCCGTCCGGCCAAAGGCCCTGGCAAGAACTACCGCGCCAAGCGGGCCGTCTGCGTCGCCAATGTCTCCGACGCGATTGTCAGACACAACTTTATAGACTCAATCTACGGCGACCACACCGCCTTGCAGGTAGCTGCAAATTCCACCGGCGCGAAGGTTTACGGCAATATCATAATCAACGTCAGGAAGGAATGGGGCGTCGAACTGGCGACCAGCGACTGCGAGTTCTACAACAACACCGTCGCCGGCTGCGACGTCGGCCTGGCCATCATGAAGGGGGCGAATCCTCTTGTCAGGAACAACATCTTCTACAAGAACAAGCAGCAGGTGAAATTCCTTCGGACACGCACCTACACGCCCGGCAAGCAGGGCGACCACGGCAGCCGATTCCTGCCGGACAAAAAGCACCTGTGGACCTGGCAGCCGGACCACGCCCGAAAACCCCTTTTCGAGCACAACATCTTCTTCCCCGACTGGTCCGGCAAGGGCGCTACCGACATGTCCGTGGACCCGAAACTCAAAGGCCCATTCACGAAACTGCAAGTCGGTCCATTAAACCCAAAGTTCGTTCCAAATATGAAACGGGCACAGGCGTACCGTTGCAATGCGACCAGCCCGTGCATAGACAAGGGCGTCCAGATGCCATTGCCTTATCCATACTCCGGAAAGGCGCCGGACATCGGCGCATTCGAGTTCGGCGCGAAACCGGAAAAATAATCCACGAAAACAAAATGTGTAGTCGTAGGCCGGGACGAAACCGTAGGCCGGGACGAAGTGAAACGGAGTCCCGGCGGTCATGCTTGTGGATATGTTTTTCTTGTGACAGAAAGGGAGATTTCAGATGAATGTAAACAAGGAACGTTTACTGGTTACGCTGGCCCTGATGGGCGCCGTGATGCTTACCTACACGGTAGCGACGGCGGAGACATATTACGTCTCGCTGAAAGGCGACGACGCCAATAAGGGCATGACGGAAGAGAAAGCCTTTCGAACAATCACCAAAGGTGTTTCCGTCAT
>DAOVFI010000679.1 GCA_030673005.1 Planctomycetales bacterium | reverse complement strand
GGTCCTTGGTTCAGGCGACGGATGGGTCAAGGTGGCCGTAAGTAAGGGAACGCACGATCTGAAATATCAGTAGCAGGTAGGCCCGGGCCGGGCGCCCCCGGGTCACCGCGGGAACCCCCCGTCGGAAACCGTTGGCGGGGCCGGAGCACAGCGATGTCCGGGCAACCGTTCCGAACGGTGCGTTCCGCCGGGACTCCGCTGCGCTCCGTCCCGGCCTACCTGCTACTGATATTTCAGATCGTGCGTTCCCTTACTTACGGCCACCTTGACCCATCCGTCGCCTGAACCAAGGACCGGCGCTGCTTTACCGTCCAGCAACACGCCTTTTATTCCGGGATAATAGAAAGTTACCGTCGCGCCGGGCGAGATTATCCTGCCTTGCTTGCCCTTCACATACACGCTGACGTCCGCGTCCGATTCAAAGCCACTGCGCGGCTTGGCGCCGTTATCAAAAGACTTTCCCTTTCGCACGAAGTAGAAGACGTTAGCCTCACCTTTGAAGCGGTACAAGGCAGCAAGTCCCCTGAATGATACTCTGTCGCATTTGACGGCCTTTTTCCCGGAAGACTCAATCGCCACATCAATCACGCGGCCTTCGAGAAGGACATTCGCGCCGCTGTAATTCTCGCCGGAAATCCTGCTCATCCTTGCCTTGGCGTGTTTCGCGTCGTGCGGGAAGATTACTGTTACGATGTTCCGCTTGCCCTTATCGTCGGTGTCGTATGTCGAATAGAGATACTTTCCGACAGAACAGTTCTTCTTTCCGCCCATGCGAGCCAGCAGGCCGGGCTTGATGCCGACCGAATTCGGCGGCGTTCCGAGAAAGACCGTTACGAAGACGTCGTGTCCGCTGTATGTGTGCTTCTTTGGTCCGACTTTCCATTTGTATTCGAGCCTGTCGGAAACGGCAGTGCAATCGTCCGAGTTCGGATGCAGTGCGACGTTGACCTTGCTTGACGCTTTGTCGGCCTTGACTTCATCGAAGAGGACCCAGTATCCGCACCGTCCGTCCTGTGGATGCACGAAGCACAGGCTCCGCCGGTGTTTGCCGTTGCCGATGGCGTCGGCGGAATACCCGCAGGCGTAATCGAATCGCCCGGCCGTGAAGCCTTCGGTGATGCCACCGCCGACCTTGGCGGCGTGGTCGGCGTCGTCGATCAGAACGATGTTGTTGGAAACGGCGGTGTGGTTGACGTATTTCCACGAGAATCCGTGTGCGCCGTTGCCGGCGCCGGTGTAGCCGGAGTTACGCAGGACGTGCTCGCCGTAAGCGG
>DAOVFI010000310.1 GCA_030673005.1 Planctomycetales bacterium | reverse complement strand
AGAAGGACGAGCGGGAACACTTCGACGAGAACGTCAAGGCCGTTCGGGAATACCTCAAGCGCGAACCCTTAACCTCCGGTTCGCTGTGTATTTTTTCATGTTGGGTGCTCGATTATTTTCAGGCGATTCCGCTGACGGCGGCGGTCGAGGACCTGGTGTGGATCGATTCGTCGCCGTACATCAGGCCGATCGCCGAACTCCAGGACGAGTACGAGAACGTAGCCGTCGTGGTCGCCGATAATAAGAAGGCGCGTATCTTTCTGGTCTCATCTGCCGTCGCCGGCCCGGCAGAGACCGTCAAGGGCAACGTGAAGAATCACGTCAAGAAAGGCGGCTGGTCGCAGCAGCGTTACGAGCGCCGCCGCGACAAGCAGTTGCTGTTGTACGCCCGTGAGATCGTCGATGAACTGGCACGCCTGGACAAGCAGGAGGAATTTCGCCGCATCGTGCTCGTGGGCGGCAAGGAGATACTTCGCATCGTCCGCAAAAACATACCGCAGGCAATGGCCAACAAGGTCGCCGAAAAGGCAGTCGATCTGGGCAAGGGCGAAGGCCGGGTCAACAAGGACATCATGGAGGTGTTCTTCGAGCAGGAGCGGACCAGCGAGCGGGACCTTTGGGAGAAGATTCGGATCGAGTATCTCCGCGGCGGTCTGGGCGTGGTGGGTCTGGATGAGGTTCTGGCCGCCGTCCGGTCCGGGCGGGTCGAACGGATGGTCGTCAACCGCGCTTTCCGTCCCGAAGGGCGCCGCTGCCGGGATTGCGAAAACCTCGAGGCCGGTCCGGTCGAAACGTGCTCGTCCTGCGGCTCGAATTCGCTGTTCGCCGTCGATGTGGTCAACGAGATTGTGGAGATGCTCAAACTGACCGGCGCTGAGGCCGACTTTATCGATCCCATCGACACGCTAACCGCCGCTGGCGAGATCGCCGCCCTGCTGCGGTATTGAGCAAAACCAGGAAAACAGGAGACGTTCGGGTTGTTGAAAAAGCCACGTTGGGACGTTTGGCAATTGCCCGGTCTTTTGTTCCGGTTTATCAACAGGACCATTCTTTAAGGTTGTCGAACGTTCGTCGGATCGCATACGGCCCGGTGAATCGCCAGCCTTTCCGGCGGATTCGGGCTTTAAATGCCTGCAAGAGGCGTTTGAAGCGAAATTCCATCTCCACCGGGCCGGGGAAAGTGAAGGGCTTCATCTCGTCGATTCGCGCTACTGCCCGGCTGACGCCCTGGTAGATTTCCTCTACCGCCCGGGCAGGGTGTTTGCTGAAGGCGGCGTTGGTCCCTGCGCCCTGCTTGGTGGCGACAGTCTCTGCCCAGGGCAGGAATCTTCCGGCCTCGTCGCAGCCGGCCCGGTCGCTGGCGACGAAGATAACCGGCACGCCCAGTTCGCCGGCGACGGCGGCATCGAGGGCGATCTCACCGACCTCCCGGCCATTGACCTTTATCCATCGGTACGCCAGCGGGCTGTAGGTGTGGGCGAGCACGCCGCCGGGGGTCCCTTCCATGGCGTGGTATCCGACCATCAGCGCGCCGGCGAACGACTCGTCCAGCCCCGGCCAGCGGCGCGGAAAACCCGCTCCCAGGGCGATCTCGCACCTCGGGTCCAGACGGTCGAATTCCAGATTGGCGCCGCTGCCGTGATTGTCCCAGATGATAACCTTCTCGGCCCCGCCGTCGAAAAGCGCCCTGGCGGCTGCGTCGGCTTCGCGCGTAGCCTGGCCGCAAGCGAATCGGTAATCGCCCGAAAACGTCAGCGACCTGCCCGCCTGCCCCACAACACACGCCGGCCCGTCACAATCAACGCCAATAATAAAATTCATTCCGCTTTCCCCCTTTGCAGGTTGGTTTCATTGCGTTTAACTTCCGTCGGGGCGGATGAGAGGTTAAGGGTGCGAATCTTCAGCACGCCACAAACTTCCGATGGAGCCCAACATTCGCAGTCGAGTTTGGCGATGCGTTTTCCATCCGGGGAAACGGCATATCGTCCGTGATCAGCGAGGGGAACGAACGTCCGGGCCTGCCAGTCCACAGCGTATATCTTGTCATCCGGGGCCCAAAGGCAAAACCAACCCGGAACAGAAGACCGGCGCAATTCAGGCTTGAGTTTGTCCGTAAATTTCCATCGCCTGGTGATGCGGGGTTTCAGGTCGATGATCTTCCACGTCCGGGGTTGAACGAGAAGGCATCGTGAAGTAACCACGTACTGATTGTCCGGTGTAAAAGCCAGGAAGCCGCCTAACTCGCCGCCGCCACTATCCTTGTGAGAGACAAGAATCATCTCGGAACGCACCGGGCTTACAAGAAGATACTGCCTTGGAGCGTTGTCCTTTTCGACATCCGGGTCAAGGGAGCCGGTCCTCAGTTCGCAGAGCACGGCCGAACTGTCGGACGTCCATACACACCCGCACAGCCGAACATTCCCCGGCCCGAACCGACGTATCTTGCCGCTCCGCAGGTTAAGTATCTTGCATTGCCCGCACAGACGACAACATGGCCCGATCAGCAAGTGTGAACGATCAGGCGATAGATACCAACACCAATACCCGCACGGCCCCTTCCGCTGCTCCTCGTGTATTAATTGCGCTTCTCCGGAAGGACTGTGGATATTCCAGCGATAGAAGCACTGGCGATGGGATTCTTTATCACCCGAGGTCGCCGGTAAATCTACGTCGAAGATTATCTCATCGTTCGAAAGCCATTCGTACTGTTCAATACCGTGCAGGTGCCCGTCGATGCGTCTGCTGGTTCGTTTCTTCAGGTCCATCAACAGGACTTTGCCATAATTAAATTCAACGACTACGTGTCTGGAATCCGGCGAGAACTTGGCCCACCACGGCGGATCCTTCTCCTTGCCCGATGTGGGAAACGCAATCAAGCCACCGTGGAGTTTGATGCGGCCGGTTCGACAGGGCGAATCCACATCGCGCCAGTCGAGGTATATACTGTGCGGCCCGAAACCAATGTGGTCCATGCCGAAGACAGCACCGATGAAGACCTTATCATTCGTGGTGTAGAGGACAGTCTTGCCATCAGGGGAAAAGCCCAGCAATTCCTTCTCACTCATCCCGGCGATACATCCTGCAAGTACGAAACACAGCGTCGCTACCGCCAGGAAAGTTGCTATCCGGACTGCCGGGCCGCGAACGCCCCGGCCGCTGCGCAATCTGCTGTCGTCGTATTGGTTTGTTTGACTGATCATCGCTGTGTCCCCATTATTTGCGTTTATATCATACTGCGCAATCGGCGCAAGCGAAAGGCGCAAGCGTAATCGTGTCGGTTCTGATGGGAACGCACGAGCCGCGACCGTAAGGGAGCGGTCGGTAAAACCATCGATGTCGGAATGACCGCTTCCTGACGGTCGCGGCTCGTAAGCCCTACTGGCTTTTTTCGCCAATACTCCCAGGTACGTATCCCGCTTCGACGGGTGTGCCGTCGGTTTTGCGGATGGTGGGTTGGGGGTTGGCTTTTTCGTGGTTCAGCAGTTGCAGTTCGAGGGCCTTTTGCTGGTCTTCTTTTAGGGTTTTCCAGCCTATTCGGCCTCGGCATTTGGGGAAGGCGGAGCAT
>DAOVFI010000057.1 GCA_030673005.1 Planctomycetales bacterium | reverse complement strand
GACTCGAAGGCCGCCTCATAATGAACGCTTCTACGCGCCATGCAATCATCGCATAGATGCAGGTTCTCGCCGCATAAAACCGGAACATCTAAAATCTCATGTTCTGGGGAGTATTCAACCTTTTCAGCATCATATTTCCATTTCACCCATATTTTCTGAACGTTCACAGCGGGGCGATTTTTGCAGTTGTCACACTCTTGATAAACTGCTTCTGTGTGTTCATTCATTTTCTTAACTCCTGCTCCAATACCCCTGCCATATACGCTACCGGGTTTTCAAGAAAATCCTCAATTGGTACGTCTGTCTGTTCGCCGGTGGTAAGGTTTTTCACGCCGACGGTATCGTCGCGGACGATGACTGCGTATCGTGCGTTTCGGCGGTTGGCTTCTTTGAGTTGCTTTCCGACGGCTTGGCGTTTCGCGGAAAAGTCGGTCGCGATACCCCCCCGCCGCAACCGCCCCACCAATTCCAGGACTTTTTTCGGCAGCCCCCCCCCACCGTCGATTACGAAGCAGTCCAGACCGGCTGACAGGTCCGGCAGTTTGCCTTTTTCGGTAAGGAGTATCTCAAGGACCGCGTCGCCCATCCCGAAGCCGGTAGCGCCTACCGCCGGCCCGCCGAACAACTGAAGGAGATTGTCGTACCGCCCCCCGCCGGCGACGGCGCGGAGTGAATTGGCCGCGTCGAAAATCTCATATACGATGCCCGTGTAATACGCCAGGCCGCGGACGATCCGCATGTCGAGCCGGCAGTAGTCGCCGGCGCCCATGCCGGCAAGATACTCCATCAGCGATTCGAGTTTGCCGATTTCGTCGGCTACCTCCGCCCCTCCCCCACCGAGCGCGTCGGCGACGGCCGAAAGGTCCTTGGCGTCCTGAAAGTCGCAGATTTTCCCGAGCGCTTCAGCCGGAATCCCGGCAGCGGCGGCCAATTCGGCAAAGGCTTCAGGCGGGACTTTTGGCCTCTTGTCCAGCGCGGCCAGGGCGGTTTCCATCGCCGAATCATCCACACCCCCCTGCCGAAGCGCTGCAACGGTCAGGGGGCGCGAGCCGATCCGCACCACCACGTCCTGCGGCGACAATTCCATTTCGCCGAGGCAATCGACGGCTGTGAATATGCACTCGGCGTCGGCCAGTACGTCGTCGCTGCCGATGACATCAACGTTCCACTGGAAAAACTCCCGCAGCCGCCCTTTCTGCGGATTCTCCGCACGGAACAGCCGGGGCACAGAGAACCATTTTATCGGCCTGGGGAGGGAATTAATCTGCGCGTTGACCATTCGCGCCAGTGTCGGCGTAATCTCCGGCCTCATTGCCAGCGCCCGCCCGCCGCGGTCGGTGAAACTGAATAACTGCGAGACGATCTCATCGCCGCTCTTGACGCTGAAAAGGTCCAGATACTCCAGCACCGGCCCGTCGAACTCGACGAAGCCGTTGCGGGCCGAGACCTTCCGCCACGTATCGGTCAGATAATTCCGCAGCGCCATCCGGTCCGGATAGAAATCCCTCGTTCCTTTTACCGCCTTGAATCGCATAATCGACGCCTCTAAAGATCGCAAGGTGGGATTATACGGTCGCGCACGCCGATTTCAAAGAAACGTAATTAAGTCCGTGGAATGTAGGGTGTGCAGGTTCTTTATCCTGCACACCGCGATTAGTAAATGGCGTTCGGTGCCTGCCTGTCGGCTTGCCTACCGGCAGGCAGGCAGACAGGTGCAGGGAACCTGCCTTCGCAAAGGCTACGGCATGGCAAGCAGAACCTTCCACACCCTACGATTACTTTTTCTGGCGTCGCAGCCCATCGACTATGCTCGGGATTTACGCTTTCGCTTCAACATTGCCACAGCACCCAGCAGCAGTATTGTTGCGGAGGCGGGTTCTGGTATCGAGCCTTCGCCCTCGCCCCAATAGCCCAGGACTTTGTCCAGGTCTGCCTGCCCGACGAAGCCGTCAAATGACGGATCGGCCGACGAGCCGACGACAACGTGCTGGCCCCAGTCGCCAAGGACGATGTCCAGATCGGCCTGACCGACGAACTCATCCAGGCTCACGTCGCCGGGAATGGCTGCAACGAGCGTAAGGTCACCGGCGCCATAGACGGGAAACAGCGTCATGTCGGTAATGGCGTCATACCCGGTGATGACACCGAATGAACTGACCGAAGAGGAAAACGTCATAATTACGAACCTATCATAGAAACCAGGCGTGTACGGGCCGATGAAGCTCAACTCCAGCGTTCCGGCCAGGCCCGCCGTGCCGGCGACGACCACCCGGTCGTGCTCGGCGCCGGCGACCAGGCCGCCGATTTCTATCTGCATTTTCCCGGCCGGCGTTTGTGTGTAGTCGCCTTGAACGTTCGTGATGCCCGGCGAGGTTCCCGGCGCGAGCGTCCCGGCGCTATTGGCCAGGTCGCCGTTGAACGTCCCGACGTGCAGCGTCCCGCCGGTCCAGTTGAACGCTGCGGTTCCATCGCCGAAGGTAATCGCATCAGCCGTCAGCGATCCGCCGGCGAGGTTGACCGTGCCGTCCCCGCCGACGTTTGTTCCGATGCTCAATGTCTCTCCGACGCTAACGGCCGCTCCGTCGTTGATCGTCAACACGCCCGTGCCTTCGTATCCGACGGTGAGGTTGGTGCTGTTGGTCCATGTCGCCCCGGCGCCGCTGACCGTCGCCGTGCCCGAGCCACTGCTGTAAAGTCCCAGGTAGCAGCCGTTCGTGTTCGAGACGGCCCCGCCGTTGGAGATGCTTAGCACGCCCGTGCCGTAGCGCCCGACGTAGAGCCAGCCGCTGTTGGTCCAGACCGACCCGGCGCCGCTGACTGTAACTTCGCCCGAGGCGCCGCTGAAGTTCCCCAGGTAGGCGTTGGTGTTCGAGACGGCCCCGCCGTCGGTGATGCTCAGTGCGCCCGTGCCGTTGTCGCCGACGTAGAGGTTGGTGCTGTTGGTCCAGGCCGACCCGGTTCCGCTGACTGTAACTTCGCCCGAGGCGCCGCTGTAGCGTCCCAGGTAGCCGTACGTGCCCGAGACGGCCCCGCCGTCGGTGATGCTAAGCGCGCCCGTGCCGTAGTGGCCGACGTAGAGGCTTCTGCTGTTTGTCCAGGTCGAGTCGGCGCCGCTGACTCTAACAGCACCGTCTGACCCGATGCCGTTACCAATATAGGCTAAGTTATTAGAGAAATCCGCGCCGCTTTCGATGACCAGAGAGGCATTGTCGGTGGTGGCGACGTACAGAGTTTCGGAAAAACCGGCTGTGGCGCCGTTTTTGAGAATCAGCGTCGGGTTGCCCGTCCCGTTTAGTGTGTAGTAGCTGGTGCCCGGATCGAACGAGCCGCCATCGACGGTCAGTGTCCCGCCGGTGAAACTGAACGTCCCGAAGGAGGACTTGTCGAATGAACCGCAGGAGACTTCGCAGCCGAGGATATCCAGCGTGCCTGTGTGCCAGATTTTAAGTGTTCCGGCCACATCCAATTGCCCATCGTTCTGTACGGTAACGCTTCCCGTCCCGCCTAAAACTGTATCGCTGCCGCCGATGTAGAGCGAGCCGCTGTTGGTCCACGTCCCGTCATCGACGGTAGCCGTACCCGTCGAACCGCTCTCGCGACCAACGTAGCATTCGGCGTTTGAGACCTGCCCGCTGTTTTCGATAGTCAGCATGCCCGTGCCAGCGTGGCCGACGTAGAGGTTGGTGCTGTTGGTCCATGCCGATCCGGCGCCGCTGACTGTGGCCGTGCCGGATGCGCCGCTGAAGACCCCCACGCGGCCGTCCGTGTTCGAGACGGACCCGCCGCCGATGATGCTCAGATCGCCCGTGCCCGAGGAGCCGACATAGAGGGGACCGTTGTTGGTCCACGTGGACCCGACGCCGCTGACTGTAACTTCGCCCGATCCGCCGCTGATATACCCCAAGAGGCCATGCGTGTTCGAGACTGCCCCTCCGTCGGTGATGCTCAGCGAGCCTGTGCCGGAGGAGCCCACGTAGAGTCTGTCGTTGCTGGTCCAGGTCGAGTCGGCGCCGCTGACTGTCGCCGTGCCGGATGCGCCGCTGTAGCGCCCCAGGCAGCCTGTTATGTTCGAGACGGTTCCGCCGTCGGTGATGCTTAGTGTGCCCGTGCCGTAGTTGCCGAAGTACAGGTCGCCGCTATTGGTCCAGGTCGAGCCGGCGCCGCTGACTGTCGCCGTGCCGGATGCGCCGCTGTAGCGCCCCAGGCAGCCTGTTATGTTCGAGACTGTCCCGCTGCCGGTTATGTTCAGCTCGCCCGTGCCAGAGTGGCCGACCCTGAGGGAGCTGCTGTTGTTCCAGACCGAGCCGGCGCCGCTGACTGTTACCGTGCCCGATGAGCCGCTGTAATCCCCCACGTAGGCGTAATCGTTGTTCGAGACGACCCCGCCGTCGGTGATGGACATAGAGGCCGAGTCCGTGTACGCGACTGTAAGTTTCCCGGAAAGATTTGCCGATGCGCCGCCGGTGATTATCAACGTCGGGTTGCCCGTCCCGTTGAGTCTGTAGTCACCGGCGCCCGGATCGAACGATCCGCCATCGACTGTCAGCGTCCCGCCGGTGAAACTGAACGTCCCGACGTCGGAATTGTCGAACGAACCGCAGGTAACAGATCCGGCGCTCTCGATGTTAATAGTGCCGGTGTTCCAGACCTTGAGCGTTCCGGCGACCTGCAAACTCCCGCTGTTCTGAACAGTGACACTGCCCGTCCCGGCGGCTTCGGCGTTGCAGCCTCCGATATAAAACGAACCGCTGTTGTACCAGGCCGATCCGGCGCCGCTGACTGTAACTTCGCCGGACGAGCCGCTCTCGTAACCTACGTAGCCTATCGTGTTCGAGACGGTCCCGCCATCGGTGATGCTCAGCACACCCGTACCTTGGTGCCCAACGTAGAGGCTGCTGCAGGTCCAAGCCGAGCCGGCGCCGCTGACTGTCGCCATGCCCGAGCCGCTGCTGTAGCGCCCCAGGTAACCGGAATAGTTCGAGACTGTCCCGCCGCCGGTTATGTTCAGCGCACCCGTGCCTTTGTAGCCGACGTAGAGGGCGCTGCTGTTGTTCCAGGTCGAGCCGGCGCCGTTGACTGTCACCGTGCCCGATGAGCCGTTGGAATACCCCACGTATGCGTAATCGTTGTTCGAAACGACCCCACCACCCGTGATGCTCAGCGCGCCCGTGCCTTCGTTGCCGACGTAGAGTTTGACGCTGTTGGTCCAGGTCGATCCGGCGCCGCTGACTGTAACTTCCCCGGACGATCCGCTCTCGCGACCTACGTAGCCTACCGTGTTCGAGACGGTCCCTCCGCTGGCGATGCTCAGCGTGCCCGTGCCTTCCTGTCCAACGTAAAGGTCGCCGCTGTTGGTCCAAGTCGAACCGCTGCCATCGACAGTTACCACGCCGGTGGAGCCGGCCTCATAGCCGATGTAGCCATAGTTATTACTGACGGTCCCGCCATTGGTGATATTCAACGTTCCCTGACCATAGTAGCCGACGTAGAGGTCGTAGATGTTTGTCCAGGTCGAACCGCTGCCATCGACCGTTACCACACCGGCGTTCCAGACCCACCAGCCGATGTAGCCAGAGCATGTATTATTGACGGCCCCGCCATTGGTTATATTCAACGCTCCATAACCTTCGTAGCCGACGTAAAGTTCCCCGCTGTTTGTCCAGTTCGAACTGCTTCCATCGACCATTACCTCGCCAGCCGCCCCGGCCTCATAACCGATGTATCCATACCGTGAACTCAAATCGCTGCCGAGATTGACGGTTACGCTGCCGGTACCGGTCTTGCCGATGTAGGCATTTGTTGAACTGTCTCCGCCGCCGGTCCACCATGAAGGGTCGGTTGGGTCAACGTCTCCGCTGGGCGTAATCCCAGCCTGCAAAGGCGCCGCCAGAGTAAGAGACGATAGAGAAACCAATATCCATGCGAAACTGCGTGAACGCAACATTGCAACCTCCATTCTTATGCCACATACGGTCAGAAACGTAGAGAGAACACTTTTTAATAATTATATCACATATTCCCGTTAGACCAAGCGGAAAACTCTGAAAAGGAATTAGCGCGCGATGATGGTTTGTGGTTTTTACACGAAAGCGGGCTTGTTGCGGAATTATCCGAACCGCCCTTGCCGTTTCGCCGGGATTCCACAAGCGAGACCTACCTGCCGGCAGGCAGGCGCCCGCGCCACACGCCTCTTCCATAATTTCACGGGCGAGACCTACCTGCCGGTAGGCAGGCGCCCGTGCCACGCGCACTTACCACGGTTTGGTGGGGATTTTTGAAAGTGCCGGTTTTCCGGGCTTGCTGAGCGAATGGGTCCGCCAACGATGCTGGACGTACTCGTCGAGTTTCACGAACGAGGCTTCGAGTTTCTTGCGGCGTGCGGCGATTTTGTTGATTTCAGGCTGGGTCTTCTTGAGGAAGCCGTAGCGGCGTGAATAGCCCGTCGTCAGCGCCCCCCACCGGTAGTTGTCCACGTAGGTCTGCTTTGAGGTTTTCCAGATATTTTTGACGATCGACTTTCTCTTTTTTGCCGTCAGGAACTGGCGTTTAGGCCATATTTTCCCTTTGCGAAGCTTCTCCGCCCGTTCCATGCTCTTCTTGCACGGTTCCTCGGCCAACTGCTCATACCGCTTGATAAACGCGATGATAACAGGAGCGGCCTTGGCGTCGGCCTGTTTCGGTCGATGAAGGCGAACGTCATCAATTATCCGCAATGAATCGATAAAACGGCTGAAGAGGTCCTTTGGAGTCTTGACGCCCACTATGCCCTTTAAAATAGCGTCGATCTCCTTCAGTCTGCATTTGGCCGTATCGGTCTTTGCCACCTCCCAGGCGCTATTGTTGGAGACAGGTTTGCCGCCGAGGCTTTTTCCGGTGAGCGGGCTGCGATAGACGCCGCCTTTGGTGCTTTTGTAAATACTTATCAGGAAAGACACGTAATTCCGTTTCTCGTCGGGACGATGTCGATAGGTCCCGCTGCCCGATGCTCCACGTTCCCAGTAACCCTCGACCTTTACATAATCCCCGCCTCGAAAGATCATTGTACGCAACCTGCCCCGGCCGGGTTCTTTCAGGAGGTATTTCTGCAATTGCCAGAGTGACTTCTCGGCCCCGATATAACTTCCCAGACGACGATACGCCTCCGACTGGAGCAGCAGCGCCTTCCACTGAAATTCCAAATTCTGTTTGTCGAAATTGATTACAACCGTTTTCTTGAGCAGCTCTTTATACTTACCCGTCTTGTACAGTTGGCTAAGATGATCGGCCATGCCCGAACTGGAGAGCACGGGTTCTGTAGTCGGTTCGGACGTGGGCGATTTGCCGGTGGTTGTCGATACGGGTTTGGCCTTTGGCCCGGCGGCGCAGAGCAGACTCACCGACCAGATCAGGAAAAGAAAACATATTTTCGCTTGAAAACATCGCATCGGTAAAAAAACCTCTTCCCGGAGCCTGCCCAGACGGCCCCATCTGCCGCCGCCGAACTGCAAAGGTGTCTTGACGAGATGTTTTTCACGACAGGCTCTATATATTATAACCATATTTTCCTGTTATCGGTCCTGTGCGGGATAAAACTTAATTGCCGCCCTCTTGCGGCAAACGAATAAGCTGGCTGATTGTTCCAATCGTCGTAATCTGGTATCCTTTTCCGCTCTGTAAAATTCGAAATTCAGGCAGGATTAATCAAAAAAGGAAAGGTCCGAAAAATGATCGAAGACGCAAACGAATTGGCCTCCGCCGTTCGCAAGGCCGTCGAGACGGTAGTCGTAACCGACGTTCACACGCACCTGTTTCCACCTAGCCACGGGGACCTGCTGCTCTGGGGCGCCGACGAGGTGTTGACTTATCATTACCTGGTGGCGGAACTGTTCACCGTGGCCCCGCGCGACCTGACTTACGAAAAATTCTGGGCCATGCCGAAGACCGCCCAGGCCGACCTTGTCTGGGAGCATCTTTTCCTGAAGCGCGGCGCGCTGTCCGAGGCCACGCGCGGTGCAATCACAACGTTCAACCGTCTCGGTCTGGACGTAGCCGGGCGCGACCTGGATTCAATCCGCAAGTGGTTCGCCGAGCAGAAAATCGACGAATACCTCCCGAAGGTGCTCGAATTGGCGAATATCGACTATGCCGTGATGACCAATGGTATCTTCAGCGCCGAGCAGGTCGATTTCTGGCAGAGGGACCTGCCCGTACCGGAATGCCTCAAGACAGCGCTGCGGATCGATCCGCTGTTCGGCGACGGCTGGGAAAGGGTGGTCGGCGTTATGGCCGAAGCGGGTTACGCCGTCAAAACCGAGCCGGACGATAAGACGTTCGACGAGGTCCGCCGTTTCCTGGTTGATTATTCAGCGCGATTGAAACCGGTGTACTTTGCGGCCTCGTTCGGTTCTCAATTCGCCTATGGCGGCGACACGGCGTTCACCCGTCTGGTCGATCGCGCCGTCGTGCCGGCAGCCGTCGAGGCCGGCGTGCCTTTTGCCTTGATGATAGGCGGCCGGGGAGGCGTGAACCCGGGTCTCCGCGACGCCGGCGTCGGTGTCGGTGTCGCCGATGTAATGGCCTTGACGAGAATGCTCCAGAGACATCCGGAAGGAAAATTCCTCGTAACGATGCTCTCTCGCGTCAACCAGCACGAGCTGACCGTCCTGGCGAGAAAGTTCGGCCACCTGCACCTGTTCGGCTGCTGGTGGTTCTGCAACAACCCGAGCATCATCGAGGAGATGACGCGACAGCGGCTCGAACTGCTGGGAACGGCCTTTACCTGCCAGCACTCCGACGCCCGCGTGCTGGACCAGTTGATTTACAAGTGGAGCCATTCCCGCAAAATCGTCGCGGATGTCCTCGTCGATAAGTACACCGACCTGTTCGTAGCCGGGTGGCGCCCGACCGAAGATGAAATAGCCCGCGACGTCCGCGCCATCTTCGGCGGGTCGTTCGCGGAGTTTTTGGATAAATAGGCTCCCCCCAGGCCGTCGCAGGTATTGTTGCCGAAGGCGCCACCCGCACAGGTTACAAACCTGTGCCACCATAAATTGATGATTGACGGAGTACCAGCAGCCCGGATACAGGACGATGTCATTAGTCATTGCCGAGAACATTACCCAGGCCTTCGGAACCCATGAGGTTCTCAGAAGGGTCACGTTTCGCCTGGGCGAATCCGATCGCATCGGTCTGGTAGGCCCCAACGGCGAGGGCAAGACCACGCTGCTGCGCGTGATTGCCGGCCAGCTCGAGCCGACCATCGGCAGCGTGCACCGAAGTCGCGGTCTGCGGATAGGCTATCTGCCGCAGGACACGCCGGTCCTGGAGGACGCTACGATTCACGAGGTAATGCTCGAAGTATTCGCCGACGTGCGCCGGCTCCGGCGACAGTTGGACCAACTCGCCGGGCAAATGGACGGCGGCGCGGACGACGACCGGAACCTCCATAAAAAATATGACCGAATGCAGACCGAACTCGAGACGCTAGGCGGATACGACTACCAGACGCGGATCGAGCAGGTGCTGACCGGCCTGGGCTTCGAGCGGCAGATATGGGACCGGCCTGTCTCGCAACTCAGCGGCGGGCAGCGAACGCGAGTATATCTGGCAACCCTGCTGCTTCAGAACCCCCACGTGCTCATGCTCGATGAGCCGACCAATCACCTCGATCTGGATTCGGTCGAATGGCTCGAATCCTGGCTTCAGTCGTTCCGCGGCGCGCTGATAGTCGTTTCGCACGACCGGTACTTTCTCGACCGGGTGACGGGCAGCACCTGGGAGATAGCCTTCGGCAATCTGGAAACGTATCGCGGCCAGTACAGCAAGTACCTTCCGCAGCGCGACGAACGGTACAAACAGCGGATGCGCCTCTGGCAGAGCCAGCAGGAATACATCGCCAAAACCGAGGAATACATTGCCCGCAACATTTCCGGTCAGCGCGGCAGGGAGGCCCGTGGCCGGCGGACGCGACTGGAACGATTCCTGCGGGATGAGGCGATTGCCCGGCCCCGGGAGCACCGGACGATAAATATCTCACTTCCGGCGGGACGGCGGACGGGCGATATGGTATTTCAGGCCCGCGACCTGGAGGTGGGCTACGAGCCGGGTAAGCCGCTGCTGAAATGCGAAGCGCTTGAAGTCCGGCGGTCCGAGCGCGTGGCGATTCTCGGGGCAAACGGCGCTGGGAAGACCACGCTGATGAGAACGCTGCTGGGCGACCTGGAGCCGCCGGCGGGCAGCGTGCGCCACGGCGCCGGCGTCAGGATCGGATACGTGCCGCAGACGCACGAGATGCTCGATCCGGACAGCACGGCGCTGGAGGCCGTCATGGCGGCCGAGTCGGACTGCAAACGGCAGCGGGCAATGTCGGTGCTGGGAAGCCTGCTTCTCGGGCAGGACGATGCGCTCAAGCGAATATGCGAGTTGAGCGGCGGGCAGCGAAGCAGAGTTGTCCTGGCGCGGCTGATGGTGCAGAACGCCAACGTCCTGTTGCTCGACGAACCGACAAACCATCTGGACATACCATCGACCGAGATAATGCAGGACGTGTTGCAGCGTTTCGACGG
>DAOVFI010000067.1 GCA_030673005.1 Planctomycetales bacterium | reverse complement strand
CGCAAGGTTCACTGGTACGACTATAACGTGCAGGTGGACGGTCAGGAGACAACCGTCAGGGGCTTTGCGACGACGATCGCCCAGGCCGATCCCTGGCTGCTGGCAGGGGCGTTTGTCGGGTTCCTGATTCCGCTGTTTATCCTTGCGTTCCGCTGGTGGTATCTGCTGAGAGTGCAGCAGATTCGGATTTCACTCACCGAGGCGGTTCGGCTTACGTTTCTCGGAACGTTTTTTAATTACGTCGTACCGGGTTCGGTCAGCGGCGACCTGGTGAAGGCGTATTACGTTTCCAAGCACATCGAACACAAGGCCGCGGCTTTGGTGAGCGTGTTCGTGGATCGCGTGCTGGGGCTTCTGGAGTTTGTCATCCTTCCTGCCGTTGTCATAGCGGGCATGTACGCCGTCGGCGCCGACGGGACCGACAAACTCACCATCCCGGCGATAATTGTCGCAGTCGTACTGGCCGGTGTAATTATCAGCATGGCGGTATTCTTCAGCCCCGGATTCCGGCGAACGTTCCGACTGGGGCGAATCATCTCCCGCCTGCCGTTCCAGCGGCACATCTCCGTTATCGCCCAGGCTTCCGGTCTCTATCGCCGCCGGCCCGGGGCGCTGGTCAAGGCGGTGGGCATAACCTTTGTCGGGCAGTCTCTTTTTGTCATCGCCGTGATGCTGGCCGCCTTCAGCCTGGGCCTGGACATCTCGTGGTACAGGTTCTTTCTGTACATCCCGCTGATATACATCATAGCGGCCGTTCCAATCTCTCCGGGCGGACTGGGCCTGGTCGAGGCCTTCTACATAACCTTCTTTGCGGTCGGCGGCATATCCTCCAGCGAAATCCTCGCCTTGGCGCTTCTGGCAAGGTTGATGCCGATGACCTGCTCGCTGCCCGGAATCATCGTGGCGCTGACGGGTCCGAAACTGCCCAGCAGCGAACAGATACAGGCGGAATTGAGCGAATAATCCCGCTGCCGCGCTCCGGTGTCGAAAGGGCCTTTTTTTCCATCGCGTGGTCAAGTCGAGTTGCTCATCTGCCGAAAATACTTTCGGGTCGCGGGTTCGGCGCTGGTGTGGCGAAGAAGAAAAAATGCCTTTAATACAGGAACTGAACCGAGCGCAGATCGACAAGTGCCTCACCGAGGCAATCTGCCGCCACGTACCTGTTTCCCTGACGTGCTATATCGGGGGCGCGTGGTACAACCTTCGCACCGGTATTATCAAGCAAAGCAGCGAGTGGCTCTGGATTACGTATCCGAACGGCAACGGCAGTCCGCTTCCGGAGATGACCAAAGGTATGGTTCTGGGGCTGGCGTTCAAGCTCGGTCACCACAAACACATCTTCAGTACGCGTATCGAGGCCGACTGCCGGATACAACCGGAAGAAGGCCAGAAAGTTCACGCCGTCTGTGTCCCTACCCCGGCGAAGATGCAGCGGGTACAGCGTCGGGCATACTATCGTGTCGAAGTGCCTCGAAATCGGTCAGTTCTTGCCTCCTTCTGGCTGGGTGGACAGGAAGGGGACAAGTCGCTGAAGTGGGAAGGCTGGGTTACGAATATTTCCGCCGGCGGCTTTCAGGTTCGGATGTCCAGCCGGGCGGCGCCGCAGTTGAGCGCCGGCGATATAGTCGGAGTTCGGATTGAAGTCGGACAGGAATTCGAATCGGTCCTGGCCGATGCGCAGTTCCGTAACTTCCTGAACGATCCTGCTTCCGATGACGGCGTAGTCCGTCTGGGGTTTCAGTTCCTGGGGCTGAACGAGTCTCCGCGTGGTCGTCGTACTCTTTACCGCGTCGGCCGGATCGTCCGGGGATTTCAGCGGGTCCAGTCTCGACGGCGAGCCGGCGGCGCTGCCTGACCCGGTCGTTCATGTTCGGTTCTTGCATCCACATTCCCGAATTTCTACTATTACTCTATAATAGGAGAATTTCAAGGTGGCACGGTCAAGTAATTTGAGGTTTTTTTAATAAAACCTCGAATTACTTGGCCGTGGCGGCGACGAAAGACCTCCACGGCCAAGCGAGGTCGAGGCTTTATTGGCCTCGACCTCGCTTGACCGTGCCACCCGGAAATTAGTCTGTTACGGAGTGCTATTGACGCATGGTCAAAACAATTTCAGCACCGGTGGTTTATGCGATCTGGACGACGTCGGCCGGACCGATGGCTGCCGTGAAAAACGCCCGCGGCCTGACCCGCGTTATCCTGCCGCATTACGCCTTCAGGGACCTTTCGGACTTATTGGCGTTCGAGCACCCCGGTTCGAGAGAGGCGCCGGAGGAATTTACCGAGCTGGTCGAACTTTCGCGGGCCTACTTCAATACCGAAACCGTCCGCTTCGACGCGATTGACTGCGACCTGCCTTCAGAGAAGACCTTCACAGGCAGGATTATGCGGGCCTGCCAAACAATCCCCTACGGTCAGACGCGGAGTTATTCATGGTTGGCCGATGCAGCGGGCAAGCCCGATGGTGCACGCGCAGCCGCTGCGGCATTAGGTAAAAATCCGCTTCCGCTGATTGTGCCATGCCACCGCGTCATCTATGCAAGCGGGGGGCTGGGGGGATTCTCAGCTCCAGGCGGGGTTGAAATGAAACGACGAATGCTGACCATCGAGCGGGTCTTGTAAAATCACTATTTTTCAAATTCTGGAATCGTTTAACCCGCGTAATCAGGGGCGTTTTGTGATCTATGGCGGTTTCCCCAAAATTCCCTTGCTCCCCGACTTGCACGGAATCGATTTGTATTGTATAATACGTTTGTCGGTCAGGAGCGGAAGGTATTTCCTTACGTTCAGGTTGGGTATTTGCGGTCCGAGTGGGGCTGCAAGCATCCCTTCGGGGACGGAGGCATTGGGAAGATGCGGAGGATAATCAGGCTCATTTTGCTGCTGTCGGTCTTTCTGGGCGGCTATTATCTTGGTCGCCGGCCAGGTAGTCCCGATATCTTCGCATGGGCGCAGGGAGTGTACCTCCGTGTTACCGATACCTCCAGCGACATCGCCGCCAGGGCCAAAGATGAAGATACGTCCCTGCCGGAGGCGGTTTTTTCTTCTCTGCTTGAACCTTCCGAAGAGGCGGACAAATCGCCCGACCGGTCGGACCGGAGCCGCTGACGCTGCTGTTTCAGACGATATGATCGTTGGGGGATTTTATCCGGACAGGCTTATCGCCTCTTTGTGAGCGCTGATTTGATCGAAAGTGACGATGCGGTTCTTGCCGCGATCCTTTGCCACGTATAAAGCGCGGTCCGCCATGGCCACCAGCGCGTCGGCCGAGTCGGGCTTGTCCAGGTTCAGCGATGCGACTCCCATTGACAGTGTCAGCCCCATACCGTTACCGGCGTGTCTGGACGTAGCCGAGACGATCTGCCGGCGGATACGATCTGCAACGCCGATGGCAATGTCTGCGGCGGTGTGCGGAAAAAGCATGACAAACTCGTCCCCGCCATACCTGGCGGCATCGTCGCTGTCTCGAATGGTCGAGCGAATGACGTCGGCGGCGGCTACGAGAACCTTATCTCCGACCTGGTGGCCCAGCGTGTCGTTAAGGGCCTTGTAGTCGTCCAGGTCGCACATGATACAGGTCAGGTCGAATCCGTAGCGAATCGCCTGTCCGTAATACCTGTTGAGGATATCGGAGAAGGCCCGCCTGTTGGACAGGCCGGTCAGGTGATCCGTCGCGGCCATGGTCTGGAGTTTTTGCAGTGATTCTCCCAGTTGGATGTTCTTGATACGGGTCTGCTCCAGGCTGGCGGTCAGTTCCTTCTGGAGACGGGCGTTCTCCCGCTTGAGTTCGTACTGGCGGAGGTTCTTTTCCACAACGACGGGCAGGGCGAGGAGGTAATCACCAAGTTTGACGATATAATCCTGGGCGCCCCGGCGGATGGCTTCGGCGGCGGTGGCGGCGTCGCTGTTGCCGGTTACGAAGATGACCGGTATATCACAGACAGAGATGATCTGCTTCAGCAGATCTATACCGGTAGTGTCCGGTAAATTGTAATCCAGCAGGATAATGTCGAAATCGCACAGGTTCAGAGCCATACATTCGACGCCGGTTCCGACGCCGACGATATGTGTGTCGCCGTCGCCGTCGCCGTCGAAGTGCATTTTTATCGTCTCGCAAACCAGATCTTGCTGGTCGGGATCGTCTTCCACGACGAGGACACTCAGCCCCGTCGAAGAGGCTTGTGTTCGGTCCCTTGAAACTTTCTCACTGCTCATCAGATTCTCCGCATATCGGTCCGCATCATTTTTCAGGATGTGATAGTCAACTGTGCGCGTTCGAGTGGGCGGATTTGCCGACCCGAATCGGGCGTTCGGTCCGGGTCCGCGCTTGGTTCGACGGTGCTTTCGACGCTGAGTGAGACGTAGAATTTTGCCCCGGCGCCCGGTTCCGACTCGACCCATACCTGCCCGTCGTAGTTGGCCGCGACGGACTTGACCATGGCCAATCCCACGCCTTTACCCGCAACACCGGTCGAAGTGGCTCGCCGGAAAACCTGAAAAATCCGTTCATGGTCGGACGGCGCTATGCCCGGACCGTTATCCGTCACGCTGAAGCGGTGCATCCGGTCGGTCCGGTCGTATCCGATCCGGATCATTCCGTTCGTCCTGCCGTTCATATATTTGATGGCGTTGTCGATGAGATTCTGAAATACCTGCCTCATCCGGTTGTGTTCCACGTACAGCCGGGGCATCTCTTCACCAATTTCCAGGATAATTCCCTTTGCCTTCAGCTCGTACTCGAACGAGTCGCGCAGAGACCGGAACAACCGGTCGAAATCGACCATTCGGCGTCTCTCGAGGCGAGTCCCGATCCGGCTCAGTTCCAGCAGTTCTCCGATCAGTTCAGTCTCGGCGTCCACGTTTGACTGGATTCGCTGGAGGCGGGCGATGACCTCTTCGGGCAACTCGTCGCGGTATTTCATGCAGATCATGGTGGCCATGCCCGCGATGTTTCGAAGAGGTGCGTTCAGGTCGTGACTGACGGCGCGGAGGAAATCCTCTTTATCCGCCATTTCCCGGCGCAGTCGCTGATTTGCCCGTTCGAGTTCGTCGGTTCGCTCCGCCACCTTTCGCTCCAGGGACTCATTGGCCAGGCGCAGCCGCCGATATGAGGCGTTGAGTTTCTCGACCATTATGTCGAACGAACCGGCCAATTCGCCGATTTCGTCGTTGCGGCAGGTCTCGACACGGGTTGAGAAATCCCCCTCGGCCAATTGCCGGGTCGCCTTCATCAACCGGCGGATGGGCAGTACAATTACACGCCATACCAGCAGCGCCCCCAGCGGGAGAACGCACAGGACGATAGTGGCCGCGAGTATAGTTATTTCACGTCGGACGTCGGCGAGTATGTTGGTTGTCTTTCGCGTATCCAGCACCAGCCGGACCGCCCCGGCCAGCACCTCGTTTCGCTTATGTCCGGGCGAAACAACTACCGGACGACCTATTTCCAGGAAACGCGTCCCCTTCGGCGCTTCATAAGAGAGGCTGACCGGTCGGGCCGCCAGTGTCAGACGACCTGCGTCGGGGCTTACCCTTTCGGCAACGGCTACGGTGTCGCCGTTGCGGTTGAGGATGCGGACGTAGTGGACATCGGCACGGTCCAGCAGTCCTGTCGCCAGCAACTGAAGTGATTCCCGGTTACCCTCGGTCAGACCCGAAGCGGCGGCAACGGAAAGACTGTCGATAAGGTTATTTGCATGACTGTGATCGGCGCTTCGCAGGATGTCTCGTGTGGCGGCATAGTAAAGCCATCCGCCGACTATCGTTACAGCGAGGACTACGACAGTCAGGACCAGGACGGATTTGACCTGAAGGCCTATCCTCAGACGAGGCTCCGGTTTGCTCAGGCCCATAAAAGCAGCCCTTAATTACCAACACCTCTTCGGCGCAGAGGTGAATCTTCCAGCCTTTAATTCAGGAGGCACCGACTCCTTAACTATGGTTATCGGTATCTTCAGATAGAGCCTTGCGTTACGATTCGATAAAAATATTTCCTCTCCGAAAGCGGGAAATGAGCTTTTCACTGGAAATATTTTGAATTTTTTAGAATTTTTCCCCTTGCGTGAATCCGGTTTTCGGTGTATAAGTTAATAATAGGTTGCCTGTGGGAGTATAAGCGAGGAGCGTTCCCCCCCGGCATCATTTTGTTTCATCTCGGTAGTTACGGATAGGCTCAAGGCTCAAAAAAGTTCGAGGATGAGATCAGGAGGAGAAACATCTCGAGAGCGTGCGGTGTGCTCGCCGCATGAGAACGGTTCTTCTTGTCGATTGATCGGCTCAAGTTCGCTGTTCTGTAATGTCGTGGCAATTGCCGACGCGGTTGCTTCGAATGATTGCCTCGTTTTGCTTGAAGGCGAAAGCGGCACAGGCAAGGAATTACTTGCCCGGCGAATCCACGGCAAATCAAAACGCAGAAACAAACCGTTTATCCCCGTCAACTGCGCCGGAATAAGCGAAAGCCTTTTTGAAAGCCAGTTTTTCGGGCATATTCGAGGCGCCTTTACAGGCGCCGTCTCTGAGACTCTGGGCGTTGTGCGGGCCGCTGAAGGCGGTACTCTGCTGCTCGACGAAGTCAGTGAAATTCCGTTACACCTCCAGGCAAAACTCCTCCGCCTTTTGCAGGAGTGGGAAATCATCCCGGTCGGCGGGACCATGCCTATTCGGGTTGACACACGGTTTATCGCCACCGCCAACGTAAGTCTGGCAAAGGCGGTAAAGGACGGACAATTTCGTTCGGACCTGTACCATCGTCTCAATATCGTCCGTATCGAACTTCCTCCTTTGCGATGCCGGTCTGAGGATATTGACCTGATCCTGGACCACTACCTGGACCTGTTCGCCGTTCAGTACGGGATGACCAGGCGAGTGCTCGGTGAAGACATTCGCCGGCAGATTCGCCAGCACCACTGGCCCGGGAACGTTCGTGAACTGTGTAATTATGTCGAACGGTTATACGCCGCCGGTCTGCCCCCGCTCCCGCCGGCCATGATGTCAACCTGGATCGAATACGTCCCGCACGATAGTCCGCCATTGGAGCCGCAACCCGGCAGAATCACCGAAATCAACGACGAATCACTCATTTACACGCTTGCAGAAGCAGAACGTATGACAATCCTTCGGGCGCTGCGTCTGACGAGATGGAACCGTTCGGCGGCGTCCAGACTGCTGGAAGTGCATCGCTCCACACTACTGAGAAAAATACGCGCTTACCATTTGTTCGAGCGGGAATAAACATTCTTCTAATCGACAGTGCTGTAAATTGCGACAAGTCATGTTTCAATTCACACCAGCCACTGCTGCAAATCGCGACATGCCATAAAAGGTATTCCAGGGGAACAAGGGGAGCAAAATAAATATTTCTTTCCATAACTCCTTTACAGTGCGGATATTTCGTCAAAATGCCGATAAGAGCACTTGTTCTGGCATTGTAATTGTATATAGGAAATGTGGAGGGAGGGAGTTAAGTGTTGGAGCCTCTTAAAAAGAGGATCGGTACCAGTTTAGTAGGGAAGCTGTGTATCGTCATGGCCTGTGAAGACCTGAGCGAAGCGGCCCAGGTGAGTGTTCAGTTTTCACAAGTGAATAGAGGAACTTTGATTACCTATCGCAGGGCGAAGGATATCGTCATTAATCCTCCATCCGGACGTGTGGCGTTGGTTATTTTGTCAGACAGCGGTGGCCCCGAGGCGATAGGCGGAATCCTGACATGGATGCGTCGCAGATGGCCGCGATGTCCGATCACCGTTATCGGCGAGACGGGCGGCGGCGAAGAGGAGATGACCGCCCGTAAAGGAGGCGCAAGTTATCTTACCAGGCCTGTAAGCGCCGGACAATGGGCCGGGCTTATCAGACACGCGCTGGGCGCAGATAGTCAGGAGGCCGCCAAAGACAGGACAACCGGACCGACCAGCGGTTGAAATGGAGTGGACACGATTTATTGACAACAGAACAAGGAAGCATGTTAGTGCCGAGGAGCCTTGCCGGCTCAGGTCGGGGGCGGGCACAATTGATCTCACGCGAGAGTTCCTAACTTTCGACGATTTGGCTTGAGCGGGAATGAGCACCCCGCCGGTAGTTGCCCACCTGTCCTCCAGGTGTTCGTCAGGGAATTCTCGAGGTAGAGGTGATATTGAGGACTTGCGACGCGTATATGGTGGGGTTGAGCTCCCACCAAACAAAACCCGCTACTCCTCCGGCGGGATTACGTATAAGGCCTCATTACGAGGAAATCTCTACCAAGGCGAAGGGCGACGGCAGTGCCTTGAGCAAGCACTGTCTCGCCCGCTTTTTTGCGCACTTTTTTTACTTCGTAATTCAAAATTCCCTGTTCATTATTCAATATTCAATTTTTTCCGTTTATACCCTGTATCCTTGCTGATATGTTGTTACGGAAGAGAAAGTAGCCTCCTGGAGAACCATTATGGTAGAGCGGTTGCCGACGAGCCGTACGGGACGGGTTGTGGCGCTGGTGATCCTGGTAGTTGCGCTGGCGTACATCGAGGCCGCCGTTGTGGTCTATCTTCGCGAGGTGCTGGCGCCCGCTCGCATGGCCCATTTTCCCGATGCCGTCCGCGAGCCTTTGCCACTGTTGAGTTACGCCCGGTTGGAACAGGCCGGCGGTGAGATTGCATCTCTGCTGAAGGTGGAGGTAATCCGCGAAGTCGCCGCTCTGGGTGTCCTTTTCGGGGTGGCGCTGGGATTTCGTCGTCGGGCGGGTGAGTTCCTTGGATTCTTCCTGCTCGGCTTTGCGCTGTGGGACATCTTCTATTATGTATTCCTGAAAATGCTGCTGGGTTGGCCGGCCTCGCCGGCGACGTGGGACATACTTTTTCTCATTCCCGTCCCGTGGGTAGCGCCGGTTTGGGCGCCGCTGATGGTTTCGGCGGTGTTGCTGGTAACAGGCGCGGTCGTGCTGAGGCGGGCCGGCAGGACAATCAAAACAAAGAAACCCCTCGGCGCATACCTGGTGATTCTGGTCGGGACGGCCGGCATCCTGGCGAGTTTTTTCCTGAGGACGTCGGAGGCCTTCGGTTCGGTTCCGCAGCGTTTTGACTGGCCATGGTTCCTTGCCGGCTGGTTGCTGGGGGTGGTGGGGCTTGTCTGGCTGCTTGGCGGATCCTCATCGCGCCGCAGCAGGTTGTGACGCAGCCGGACCGATCAGTCGAACCCGATACACCTCGCGCTGTTCGTTGGTAATCAGCAGCGCCTTGGGCGAAGCGCCCGATTCCCAGCAGATTGCCTCCGCCTGCCGTAGCCTTGTGCTTCTCTTGAGCGGAATTGTCCGGATGACCCTGGTCGGACGCGTTGCCGGTCTGGTGGCGGCGGGGATGGCTTTCTCCAGCGGCCGGTCGAGTTGATACACCCATATACCCATGTATGACAGGACCGCGATCCTCCGGCCATCGGGTGAGATGTCCGCCGCCGTAACCCATCGAGCCTTCGGCAACAAACCCAGGTATTCGGCCTGGGCG
>DAOVFI010000458.1 GCA_030673005.1 Planctomycetales bacterium | reverse complement strand
ACGGACGAGAATTTCCCCGCCGACGGTTCCGGGCAGGTCGCCGCCGCCGCCCGCGCACGCCTGGCAAGCAACGACGAAGTAGTCGTCGAACTGGTCGATGACATCCAGCCCGCCCCTTCAGGCAAGTACAGACCGGTGATAGGCAAAGTGGCCGAAGAAATGCGCGGCAGGCAGCAGTACACGCCGTAAAAGCGGAATCGTTAGCACTGCATTTCTAACCACAGAGGACACAGAGTTCACAGAGATATTTAGAATATAGTGTCATTTTTTAAAGTCGGCGGAATCGCTCGTAATACCGGGCGCTCAAAGTTACTGCGATTGCATTAGGAGCGCCTTACGAGCCGCGACTGTAAAGGAGCGGTCATTAAGACTCTAGAAGTCTGTAACATCTAAAATGATGGGTGCCATGTTCTCGCCCGTAACGAAGTGAAGGGTGTGAACATGCTGTGGCGCCAACATGCCCACCCGCTTCGCTGCGCTGCGCGTGAGGGCATGGCACCCATCAAAATACGTGTTACAGACTCCAGCATAGGTCTGACCGCTCCCTGATTGTCGCGGCTCGTTATTTCCCACTAGCGCATAAACTTTGTGCGCCCGGTATAACTACTTTTATAATAGGCCACTCTGTGAACTCTGTGTTCTCTGTGGTGACGTCGGAGGCGCCCCGAAGGTCTAAATGAAATGATTTATTTCGCCTTGCCGGCGCGGAAGATGCTCTTGATGGCGTTGCGTATCTGACCGAGGCGAAGGGTTTTGAGTTTGGACCATCGCAGGTAGCCCAGGGCGGGTTTGATTGTCTTTACCCACAGATGCTCACGTCGGTAACGTCTCAGGCTGACGCCGCCGGCTAGGGTGCGATTGACGCGGGCGATTCGGCGGTCGCCGAAGCCGGAGCGGTCGATTTCGACCGACCGGCCGGTGTCGTACGTCGGGACCTGGCGAACGTTCATCACGCCCGTCCTGTCAAGCTCGGCCAGCAGGATGCAGCCGGTCCGCTCGGTTCGGTTCCACCTGATGGCGTCGCCGTCGGAATAATAAACGTCGTCGGCGACGAAGTTCCCCAGCGAGTAGATAATCGGCGCGCTGCGGTGCACCTCCAGGCCCTGGATGACGTGCGGGTGATGACCGATGACCATCGACGCCCCGGCCTCGACGAACGCGCGGGCCTGCCCGATCTGCACCGGAGACGGAACGCCGAATCGCTCCTCGCCCCAGTGCACCGAAATGATAACGTGATCGACCTCGCCGCCGAGGTTGTGAATCTGCTCGACAAGCCGGTCGGCGTCCAGAGGCGCGACGCCCCAGCGGTTTTGCCCGGCGAATTGAGCCGGACCGCTCCGCTCGTCAACTGCCCCGAGAAAGCCGAGTCGGACGCCGTTACACTCCAGCATGGCCGGAGCGGACGCCTCGTCAAGGTCGTCGCCGGCGCCGAAGTGAGCGACGCCCATCTCATCCAGCAGACGCCGGACATTGTGAAAACCGGCCTGGAGGCAGTCGAAGGTGTGGTTGTTGGCGAGCGTTACCACATTAAAACCCGCCGGCCCGATGCTCCGGATGAGTTCGATGGTCGAGATAACCCGCGGCTCGGTATCTACCGTCTCGCCGGCGCCGCCCAGCGTACATTCCAGATTTCCGAACACGACGTCGCATTCGGAAAAAATCTCGCTGACGCCTGCGAAAACATCGGCGGGGTCTCGTACGAGCGTGTTTTCGCCGTTACCGGCCGTCATAAGTAAATCGCCCACCGCCGCAATGCGGAGCGAATGTGGTTCGCCGGGCCTCGAATTATCGTCGGGATTTTCCTTATGTGAGTTCATCGTAATAGTTCAGCCCGATGCAGAAGAAAAGAGCAAGTCAGGCACACATAGTATTTATCACTCCGGCTGTTTGGAGTGATAAATACTACCCCCGTGCGGACGTACGCTGCGAGAAGAGAAATAAAAAAACAATCCCAACGGATGAATTGTTTTTTCATTTCGTGTGCCTGACTTGCTCTTTTCTTCTGCATTCATTGCAATTGGGTGAATAGTTACAGTTCATCGAATTGATATGATTCGCCGTTTTAGAGACATTCGCAAGGTGAATATGACGAAATTATGGATATAATGTTTCCGGTTGGTAGTTTGTAACATCTAATTTAATGAGTCGGGTGGCACGGTCAAGCCGGGGCGCAGCGGAGGCTTGGCCGTGAAGACGCACATATGGGTGGCACGGTCAAGCCGATCGGAGTGAGGCTTGGCCGTGAAGTATGCCCGAC
>DAOVFI010000077.1 GCA_030673005.1 Planctomycetales bacterium | reverse complement strand
CGCAACCGCGGCCGTTGGGCTGTGCTAAAGTTAGGCGGGGCGGGCGGGCAGGGGTGTCCCGGCGGACCGATGCGGCCTGTGTGCCGGGACTACGCCGCGCTCCGTCCCGACCTACCATAGTGATATGGAGAAACACATAATGAGGATCAGACTGATACTTCTTTGGATGATTTCGGTCGGACTGACGATAGGGACGTCCGTGGCATGCTCTGCCGGGGCAACAAACTCGCCGCCGATGGCGAAACTCCGCAAAGACCATCCCCGCCTGTTTATCAACAAGCAGACGCTCCCTGATGTTCGCGCCCGCGCGCTGGGGCCTGAGAATGCGAATTATGAAAAGATGAAGGCGTGGCTCGATAAGTCCGCAGCCAATCCGCCGAAAAAGCCCGATCACCGCCGACTCGGCGTCAACAACGCCTATCTGCTCAGCGGGAACGCGTTTGTCTATCTGGTCAGCGGCGATAAGGTCTATCGGGACCGGGCTGTGAAATTGCTGGAACAGACCGCCGAATACTTCCGTAAGTGCGACCGCGAGGAACGGCCCATTCACTGGTGGTGCTACTCCCGCATAAACGCGATTGTCGCATACGACTGGTTGTATAACGACCTGTCGGCTGAAGATCGCAAGCGTATCGGGAAAATGCTGCTGGATCACGTTGAAGCCGCCCAGAAACGAATGCCCGGGAAAAGACGTAACGTAAGCGGTTATAAAGGCGGCATGTATGGCACCAGTACCCTGTTGTGGTACGTCGGTCTGGCAACCTGCGGCGATTGCATCGACGACAAACGAGCCGGACGTTTTACCAAGACCGGTTACGATCAGCACATGAAGATGCTTGCATGGCGGCGCGGTATGGCCGGCGACGACGGCGGGTCGGCATCGGCGTCGGTCAATTACGCAATGGCTGCCTACCCTTACGTCGAATTCAACTTCTTCCATACAATGGAATCCGCCTTCGGCGCCGACATGCCCCGGCAATGGCCTCACGTGGGAATGTTCGTCAACTGGGTGATGTGGAACTGGATTGCCGGGCCGGAAGTACCGATGGAGTTCGGCACGGGCGACGCTTATCACAGGAACAATCACCTGCCTATCCATAACATGTACGACCACTTGGCGCAGATCCGGCATTTCTGCAGCCGGAGCGTTCCGGACGGCGCGGCGCTGGCGAGATGGATGCAGAAACAACTTCCGAAGGACCGTCAACGATACCTGCTGACCGGACCATTCCCCTGGATGCCGTTCGTGCTGACGCGAAATGACAAATCCCCTCCGCCCAAGCCGCCGTCGAAACTCCTGCCTCCGGCAAGGCATTTCGAGCACATGGGGCAGATATTCATGCGCTCCGGTTCCAAGCCAAGCGACACCTACGCACTCTTCACAGCCGGTTGTACCTCCAATCAGCACAAGCACTGCGATGAAAACAATTTTGTAATTTACAAAAAGGGCCACCTCGCGCTCGATACGGGCACGCGGCCTGAGCCGGGCGTACATATTACGCATTACTACGGCCGGACCGTCGCACACAACTGCATCACTATCCACATGCCGGGTGAGAAACTTCCCCGTCGCTGGGGCAGGCCTGCGCCGGGCGAAGGAAACCCGCCGGTGCCAAACGACGGCGGAATGAACAATCAGATCGGCGCGAAGGTCAAGGCGTTTGAGACGCACAAGCAATTCACTTACATCGCAAGCGACGCCACGCCGTGTTACAACAAGAAAAAGTGCCGCTTGGCTTTGCGGCAGTTCGTGTTCGTCCCGCCGAATCATTTTGTCATCTTCGACCGGGTAACGGCCGCTAAGCCGGAATATAAAAAAACCTTCATTCTGCATTCGCCGGTCGAGCCGAAGATTGAAGGCGATACGTTCTCGTGGGCGTACGAGGGAGGCAGGTTGTTCTGCCGGACGATCCTGCCGGGAAAGGCGAAGATTACAAAAATAGGCGGGCCGGGCAAGCAGTTCTTCTCCGACGGGCGAAACTGGCCTATTCCGCTTAAATGTCAGAAAAAAAGGGGCATTCCTGAAACGAATCCGTTACTCGGCCAATGGCGCGTGGAGGTCTCGCCGATGAAGGCGCAGAAGTCTGACTTTTTCCTGCACCTCATCGAAGTCGGCGATAGAAAGACATTGAAGCGAATGTGCGATACCAAGTACATGCAGTACGGGATTATCGATTATGGCGCGGGCGTATCATTCCAATCCGGTGCCCGGCGCATTGTCGTGAATTTCAAGACCGACGATCCGCCCGGCGGGAGGATTAAAATCTATGAGGCAGGCAAGTCTCCCAGCAAGGTCTTCGAAAGTAACTTTACAAACAAGGTCCAGAAGCAAACAGGACTGGTCGGTACAGCGCCGAAAAAATAGAGGCTTTCCAACAGGCAATCAGTTAAGATTTGTTCGACGATTTCCAAGACTGATGTGGGAAAAAAGAATATGGTCCAGAGCGAGCATCGCGACATTACGGCAGTGGCCGTCAGTTTCATCGTGCCGGTGTATAACGAGGCCGAATCGCTGCCGGAGTTTTATCAGAAGCTGCGCAGCGAGGCCGACAGGCTCGACCAGGCGTACGAGATCATTTTCATCGATGACGGTTCGACGGACGAGTCGGCGGAGATCATCCTCGGCCTGCACGACCAGGACGATCGCGTCAGGTGCGTTACACTTTCGCGCCGCTTCGGTCGATCGGCGGCGACGGCGGCGGGGTATGACTACGCCGTCGGCTCGGCGGTAATCAGCATAGGACCCGACGCGCGACGGAAGCCCGATCTCGTTGGTGAACTGGCGGCGCGGTGGCGACAGGGTTACGAAGTGGTCGGCGCGGTCAATACCCGCTCGGTCGGGCAGTCCCGGCTGCGACGACTGGCGGACCGGCTTATCCGCCTGGTATCGGGAATGAGGCCTGCCGAGGCGACCGACTCGCGCCTGCTGGACCGCAAGGCCGTCCAGGCAGTCCGTCTGATAAATCGAAAGGGGCGTTCCGTAGAACCGGTAGTCCGCTGGATGGGTTTCCGCCGGACGTCGGTTGAATACGAACTCGAGGGCGATGAGGGCGAAAGGTCCAGCCCGACGCTGCGCGCCCTTGCCGGGACCGCTGCGGCCGAAATGTTCGGCTCGGCGACCTGGCCGCTTCGGATAATCGGATTGGTCGGCGGGACGATGGCGGCGGCGGCAATCGCCTACGCGTTCTTCGCGCTGATCCTCTGGCCGATAATGGGCGGATCGCCCTTGGCCAATCTCGTGATGCTGGCAATCGGTCTGACCGGTCTGCAAATGTCGGCCGTGGGGGTCTGTGGCCTGTACGTCGCAAGGGTTCACGAAGAGGCGGCAGGCCGACCCGCCTATGTCGTCCGCGAGGCGGTCGGATTCGAACCGGTAGAAGAAAAAGAGCCGCTCGAACCTGAACCTGCGTACACGGTCCCGCCGTCCGAACCCGGCAGAATCCGCCTGTTCACGTGAGCCGCCCGATTTCGTCCCTGTTTCAGGCCTGTTCTTTCCGGCGTTTGAGGATGTCGGCGATCTCGTTACAGTCCTTGTCGCCCCGCCCTGAAAGGTTTATCAGGATAATCTGTTCGGGTTTCATCTCGGCGGCGATCCTGATGGCCTCGGCGACGGCGTGGGCGGACTCCAGGGCCGGGATGATCCCCTCGGTGCGGCTCAGCAGGCAGACCGCATCGAGCGCCTCGTCGTCACTGCAAGTGGTGTACCTGACCCTGCCCGAATCCTTCCAGTATGCGTGTTCAGGCCCGACGCCGGGATAGTCCAGTCCGGCCGAGACGCTGTGGACCGGCGCGGTCTGCCCGTCGGAATCCTGAAGGACGTAACTTTTGGCCCCGTGCAGCACGCCGGGCGTTCCCGCGACGAGGCTGGCCGCATGGTCGCCCAGGCCCATGCTCCGCCCGCCCGCCTCGACGCCGACCATCTCGACGGACTCATCGTCTATCATCGGCGAGAAAATGCCGGCGGCGTTGGACCCGCCGCCGACGCAGGCGACGATTACGTCCGGCAGGCGCCCTTCAAGTTGGAGCATCTGCTCGCGCGACTCCAGGCCGATACAGCATTGAAACTGACGCACCATCTCCGGAAACGGCGCCGGACCTACCACCGAGCCGAGGATGTAATGCGTATGCTCGACCGAACCCATCCAGTCGCGCATCGCCTCGTTGCAGGCGTCCTTGAGCGTCCGCTGGCCCGTGGTAACGGGCGCGACGTGTGCGCCTAGAAGTTCCATGCGAAAGACGTTTAAAGCCTGTCGGCGGATGTCTTCCGTGCCCATATAGACTTCGCACTCCAGGCCGAAGACGGCGGCGGCTGTGGCCGTCGCCACGCCGTGCTGACCGGCGCCGGTCTCGGCGATGACACGCCTCTTGCCCATCCGCAGCGTCAAAAGCGCCTGGCCGAGGGTGTTATTAATCTTGTGAGCGCCGGTGTGGTTCATATCCTCGCGCTTCATGTATATCTTCGCGCCGCCGCTTCGCTCGGTAAGTCGGCGCGCAAGGTACATTTCGCTTGGTCGGCCGGCAATCTCGCGCAGGCAGCGGTCGAACTCGGCGCAGAACGATTCATCCGCCATGGCGGCGCGGTACTCGCGCTGCAATTGCGCCAAGGCCGACATAAGTGTCTCCGGCACAAACCGGCCGCCATAAGGCCCGAAGTAGCCGGTCGTCGGTAGTGGTGTTTTTTCGGACATATGTGTTCTCGCGGAGGTTTTTAATCTTTCCTGCCGGGCGTTTCGGTGCTTTTCGTTTTGGCCTCGTTGATCCTGCTGCTCAGCCAGAATCCCGCAACCGCTCCGGCCCCGCCGAAGGTCAGCCAGTCTATCGGCAGAGCCGCCCGGAAGGGCAGGTTCTTTGCGGCCATCTGGGCGGTGTACCAGGCCGGTCCTTCAGAGCCGCCCACTCCGACCCAGCCGAGGATAAAAACCAGCGCCGCCATCAGGATCGGACCGACCCAGAACGGAGCCGAAATTCTGATCGGAAATGTTTGATGCGCCGCCAGGGCCGACAGGAAGAAACTCGCCGCCAGCGCGAAGGCGATCTGCCCGCGGTCGGTTGACCGGAAGGTAATCAGAAGAAGAATCAGCGCTACGGCCATTTCCATCAGCAGGGCCGCGCCTACGTGCGGCAGCCCGCCTGTCCCGGATGGGGCGTTTTTTTTATCCTTCCGGCCCTTATCCTTTTTTGTTGATCCGGCCTCCGGCGACTCGACCGGCGCAGGGGCGATCCATACCAGCGACGGACACACGCGGCGCGCGGCTGCCCGGACCAGGAAGATGACTGCTATCGCACCGGCCACCACCGCCGACATAACCAGCGCCTCGCCCGCCAGCAGGACGAACAACCGGCCGAACTCGCCGTTACGGCTCTGGAGCAGCAGTCGTGCCGGTCCGCTCTTTAAGGCAAAGCCCGCCGCCCCGATCAGCACGGCAAGCAGTGCGCCGTCAGGTCGGGCCGACAGTGTCAGAATAGCGCAGCCGACCGACAGCAACCAGACCAGAACTGCGAAGACCGCCAACCGACCGTAATCGCCCGCCGGAATAAAGACCATCGTGCCGCCCGGTTCCCATGGCCGCACCAGTCGGGACATGAAAAAATACGCAACCGCCAGCGCCGCCGCCGCCGCAATTTGCACCTGCAACTTTTCCAGCAAATGACGTCTCTGGTGACTCATATACGTTATTCTAAATCGAAACCGGACGTAAAGGCAATTACCATAATTCGCCGGGCCTGCGGTTTCTTCAATGTTACTGCCGCCACTTACCGATATTTAATGAAGATTGCCCGTGGCCGTATGATTCGGACTCGGCCCCACGGGGGGCCGGTCATGCCTGCCCGGCGGCAGAAAGTTTTATATCTCGCATAATATGGAAGGAAATATAATGGCAGAATATTCAATCAGTCCGGCCGGAGAGAAATTCACTATTCCCACCGACAGCAAGTACGCCTCCGAGATGCAGCGTCTCGAGAAACTCGTAAAAAAGGCGCGCGGCGAAGGCAAGGAGATCGTCGTGGTGATGGGTGTGGGTTTTGTCGGCGCCGTCATGGCGGCGGTTGTAGCCGACACGACCGACAAAAAGGGCCGGTCGAGCAAGTTCGTTATCGGTTGCCAGAGGCCCAGCACGCGGAGTTACTGGAAGATCCCGCTGCTGAATCGCGGCCTATCGCCCGTCAAGGCAGAAGACCCCGAAGTCGAGCCGATGATCGCACGCTGCGTCAACGACAAGAAGACACTCACCGCCACGTTCAACAGCGACTGCCTGAAACTCGCCGACTGCGTTGTCGTGGACGTCCAGTGCGACTACACCAAGCACGACCTGGGCAACATGCGCACCGGCTGGACTGAAATGACCGCCCTGGAGGCGACGATGCGGACCATCGGTCAGAAAATTCCACCCAAGTGCCTGGTGCTGATCGAGACGACCGTTGCGCCAGGTACGACGGAATTCGTGGCCTGGCCGATCCTCAAACGCGCGTTCGCCGCCCGTAAAATCAAGGCCACGCCCCTGCTGGCGCACAGTTTCGAGCGAGTCATGCCCGGAAAGGACTACGTCTCCAGCATCCGCGACTTCTGGCGAGTGTGCAGCGGCTGTAACGCCCAGGCCCGCCGGCGCGTCGAAAAGTTCCTCAAAGAGGTCCTCAACACCAAAGAATTCCCGCTGACGGTGATGGACCGCCCCATCGAGTCGGAGACCACCAAGATCATCGAGAACTCCTACCGCGCGACGACGCTGGCGTTCCTGAATGAATGGAGTCTCTTCTCCGAGCGCAACGGGGTGGACCTGACCAAGGTCGTCGATGCCATAAAGATGCGCCCCACGCACAGCAACATGATCTTCCCCGGACCGGGCATCGGGGGATACTGCCTGCCGAAGGACGGCGGGCTTGGATACTGGGCATACAAGCACATCCTGGGCTTCGAGGACGGCGACGAAGTCTTCAAGATTTCCACGACCGCTATCGACATCAACGACACGCGGGGCCTGCACGTGGCGACGCTGACCCGCGACGCCCTCCGCAACATGGGACGGTACATCGCCGGGGCGAACGTGCTCATCTGCGGGGCCAGTTATCGTCAGGACGTCGGCGACACGCGCTACAGCGGCTCGGAACTGGTCCTCCGCCGCCTGACGGAAATGGGTGCCGAGATGCGGGCTCACGACCCGTACGTCGAACACTGGTACGAGCTGGAAAGCCAGGATGTCTATCCGGCGCCGGGACATTCATGGGCAAGGTTCTTCCACAACCAGGACGGCGTCGCCGATATCCGCGTGCAGCCTGAACTGGCCAAGGCCCTCAAAGGCGCCGAGGCCGTTATCTTCGCCGTACCGCACACGCCGTACCTGACGCTCGAGCCGGACAAGGTCGTAAAAATGGCGGGCGGACCACTGGCGGTGATCGACTGCTTCGGAATTCTTGACGACGAGAAGATCCGCCGATACTTCGAGTTGGGCTGCGAGGTCAAGGCCCTCGGCAGAGGGCACATCCAGCGTATCAAGGAGCAAGTCCGCAGAAAGAGTCGAAAACCTAATACCCGGCCACGGTGATACTACGTAATAACAGACTGTCTTCAGGGTGGCACGGTCGAGCAAGGTTAAGGCCCTTTGGCCTTGGCCTTGCTCGACCGGGTCGCTGCTCGTTCACGGCCAAGTCTCCGACTTGACCGTGCCACCCGTCAAATCTTATTGATTATTCGGATTCTTTCTTGTCGGGATCTTCTTCGCCTTCGGCAGGTTTTTCTTCGCCCTCAGCGGGTTTTTCTTCTGCCGGTTTTTTCCTGGCTCGTTTTTTCCTGACCGGTTTTTCTTCGGCGCTTTCGGTAGTGGTCGGCTCGATCAGGTCCGGGGTGTTTTCCTCGAGTCCCTCTTCGAAATCACCGACCTCTTCGACGTACACGTCGTCAAGGTCGGTCGCGTCGATCTTCCGCCGGAGGATATAGTAGATATTCGTGGCGGCAGAGAATAAGAAGCAGACCCCGAACGCAGCCACAATACCGATAACCAGATATACCCAGCCCGATAATACTACGGCGCCGAATCCTTCCCATCTCCCCATCGCCTCGAACTGGAACGGGCCGTGGAAGGAATCGAACGTCGGCTGTGCCCACATGGTGTCGAGTTTTCCGGCGCCGAGGGCGTATTCGTCGCGGTCGGCCATTTTCATCGCCCATCCGGTCCAGAAATGTATCATCAGCAGTGCGATGAATGCGAACAGGCGGACAAATAAGTAACAGATCGTCCCATAGACCGCCGCCACCAGCCAGTACAGCCCGTAGCGGAACGGGCGCTGAAACGGATAACTGAATGAATGACTGAAGGCGTCGAAGGCGTCGGAGCCTTCCACGGCGATGGTCGGCCACATCAGGGGCGCCCCGCAGACCAGACCGAAAGTCAGGAAGGTGATGACGATTCCCAGAATCAGCGCCAGGAAAAACATCACGCCCACGAACAATTCGCCGGCGTATGGAATCGCTCCGGCCGCTCCGCCAAGCGCCAGAAACATACCGCATATTACAATTCCCACTATCGGCAGCAGCGGGGCGCTGAGAAAGCTGAAAAACTTCGATATCGAGAATTTGACGGCTGATACCATCGAAATCTTTTCCTCGCGAGCGGCGTGCAGCGCAGCCATCCGACAGATCGCCCCGCCGAAAACCGTCCAGATCGCCAGCACAATCGCAAAGAAAACCAGCGAATAAAACCAGTGCGTGGAGATTATCCACCACAGGCCCCACCCCATCAACGCCAGCCAGGCCAGGACGCCGTAACCTTCCCGATCTGTCGGGACCGTATAGGTGGGTGTGCTATTGGGCACAGCCGGGTCGCGAAGGGGATTGGGGGTAATAGAGCCGCGCTTATCGCGGAGGTCTGTCAGGCCCGTGACGATATTACCGCGACGTATGGCCTTGATGGCGTTGGAGAAGCACCAGTTCTGCCATTCGAGAAAGCCTGCGAAGATTCCGTCGCCTTCGATCCGACGCAGCTGGTTCTTGCCGGTCATGTATGCCTCAAGCACCCTGCGCTTGGTTTTCAGTCGGGCGATGTCGGAATCCTTATCTTTCTTCTGACGCTCCTTCGGACCGGGGAGTTCCTTGTTTGCTTTTTGTTCCTTTGCCCACTGCGCATCGGCGCCGGAGAGATCCTTTTTATATGTCTTTTCCAGGCCACTTTTTACTATTAGAACTTTTTCATCAAAATCTTCATCTTCCTTGGCTAGTTTTGCTATGTCTTCTTCCTTAACATCCGTCAGCATAACTACCATCT
>DAOVFI010000323.1 GCA_030673005.1 Planctomycetales bacterium | reverse complement strand
TCCTGCCCGTCGAAGCGGAATTGAAAGTCAGAAAACTTCCGGAAGTCTTTCGTGGTTACTGCCGCGACGCTGCTGCGCTCCTGATCGAAGGCGGAGAAAAAGACGTAGAACGTTTCGTCCCGCCAGGTGAAACAGGCGTCCTTAATCGACCACTGGGGGTATTCCAGAACGGGATTCTTCAAGGCGGCCCAGTCAATGAACGGTTTCATGTGATCTCCTTTGCAACCAGCGACAGGACATTATACCAGTTCGGCGCGGTCCTTTCCGGTAACTTAAGGTTCCATTTGCCCCGTCGAAATCCGTCGCCGGTCTTACTCCATCCGCGAAATCATACTCCAGTTTGGTTATGCTTTAGCGCGACATGTTCCGGAAATTGAGTCTATTGATTTTTGGCGTGTTCGCCTGCTCGACGGCGGTGATTATGATCAAGGTCTGCACGGTTCATCCGGTGCTGCTGTCGGCGTATCGTCTCGGCCTGGCGGCGTTGTTTCTGTCGCCGTTGCTGGTGCGTGACCTTCGGCGGCACCGCGGGCAATTCGGCCTGGCCCACCTCCGCCGGACGCTGCTGCCGGGACTGGTGCTCGCGGCGCATATCCTCTCATGGATAATCGGGGCGCGGAAGACGCCGGCAGCCAACTCCAGCCTCATCGTTAACATGGTCCCGATCGTCATGCCGTTTCTGCTGTACGCGCTTATCCGCGAGCGGGTGACGCGCGCCGAATGGATAGCCACGGGCCTGTCGCTTACGGGCGTAGCGGTTCTCGTCGGGGCGGACCTGAACCTCTCGGCGAAGTTTTTCACAGGCGACGTGATTTGCTTCGGTTCGATGATCCTCTTTGCATCGTATCTGGCCCTGGGGCGGCGGAACCGCGACTTTCCGAGCATCTGGCTGTACGTGGTTCCGGTGTACTTCGTCGGGGGCGTGGTGTGTTTCACTACGTCGCTTTTCTTCGCCAATCCGTTCGTACTACCCGCCCGAAACGAACTTGTGTTGATATTGGGCCTGGTAATCGTGCCGACGGTTATCGGCCACTCGATCCTGAATTATTCGATGAAGCACATTCGCGGACAGGCCGTCAGTATCGCCAATCTCGCCCAGTTCATCTTCGCGGGCATCATGGGCTTCCTGCTTCTCGACGAGGCGCCGCAATGGACGTTCTTCTTTGCCTGCGCCCTGGTGGTGGGCGGCGCGTTACTGGCCCTGCGATCGACACCGGACAGATTACGCTAATAATCCATGAAAACCTGCACCTTTTGCTGTATCCTGCCGCCCGTGTCCGGAACTTCGCAGACATTGATGCAGATGTACCAGGCCGCCCTGGCGCGGTTCGGGCATCGGGACTGGTGGCCCACCTCCGCGGAAAAGAACGCTACGGCGGGCAGGGGCGGCGACGGGGCGCTGGAGATATGCGTCGGGGCGATCCTGACGCAGAATACCAACTGGACCAACGTCGAGCGGGCGATTGCGAATCTCAAGGCGGACGGATGTATGAGCATCTCGGCGCTGCACGCCAAACCACAGGCGGACCTCGCGGCGATGATAAAACCGGCGGGGTATTTCAACGTCAAAGCGAAGAGATTGAAAAATTTTATTACGCACGTTCACGAGACCTTCGGCGACGACATCAAGGCGTTTCTGGACAGGCCGGTCCCGGCTTTGCGGGCCGAGTTGCTCACGATTAACGGCGTCGGGCGCGAGACTACCGATTCGATGATCCTGTACGCCGCCGGCAGACTGACCTTCGTGGTCGATGCCTACACTTACCGCATCCTCCTGCGTCACGGCCTGATTGACGGCGACTACGACTACGAGATGATCAAGGAACTGCTCGAATCGAACCTGCCGGACGACATCGACCTCTACAACGACTTTCACGCTCAGTTCGTTGCCGTCGGAAAACATTATTGCAGGCCGAAGGCCAAATGCACAGAATGTCCACTGGAACACCTGCCACATGACTCGCTGGCGGGAATCGAAAAGTGGTAAGAGTTCAGCACAATGCAGAAGAAAAGAGCAAGTCAGGCACACATAGTATTTATCACTCCGGCTGTTTGGAGTGATAAATACTACCCCTGCGCGGACGTACGCTGCGACGAGGAAATGAAAAAACAATTCCAACGGATGAATTGTTTTTTCATTTCGTGTGCCTGACTTGCTCTTTTCTTCTGCATTAATTGCAATTGGGTGAATAGTTACGAAATGTGAAAGCAACAAGGGCAAATCAAAGGAGACATCGTCATGCGTAAGACTATTGCGATTCTCATCGGAGCGATTTTGCTGGGCCTGTTCGGTTGTGGCGCAAATCCCGGCCCTTCCGGCGGGACTGTCGCCGATTTGAGCCGGATCGCCGGCTGGAAGGGCGCTGCCGTCAATTCGCCCGACACGTTCCGATTCGTTATCCTCTCGGACCGCACCGGCGGGCACATCCCGGGCTTGTGGGCACAGGCGGTAACCGAGACCAACCGTCTTAAACCCGACTTCGTCATGTTCATCGGCGACCTGATCGAAGGGTACACCAAAGATGAAAAGGAGATCCGCCGCCAGTGGACCCACATCGACGCGATAACCCGCAAACTCGACGCGCCGTTCTTCTACTGCCCCGGAAACCACGACGTCATCCCCGACGCCTGCCGGAAGATTTATACCGAATTGCACGGCGTGGCCGGCAAGGCGTGGTCCTCATTCGACTATCGCCGCTGCCACTTCCTCATCGCCGACAGTTCGGCAATGATCGGCAAGGACAAGAAACTTGCCGACGACCAATGGGCCTGGTTGGAAAAAGACCTTGCCCGCGCCAACAAAGTCTCCGACCACGTTTTTGTCTTCATCCATCACCCAATGTTCTACGGGTCGAGAATCCCGTCCTGGAAGCGGTTGCGGAAGATGCTGGATGCGAAAAAGACGACCGTTTTTTCCGGGCACTGGCACAGCCCACTCAGTTACGACCTTGAGGGCGGTGTGCCGTACTATATGATCTCCGCCACTGCCGCCGGCTCCGGCGGAGCGCCGAAAAATCCGAACCGAGAAATCGGGGAATTTCAATCCTACGCCCACGTGGTTGTGGACAAGGGCAAGCCGACTATCTCCTTTATCGCACTGGGCGAAGTCCTGCCGCATGATTACATCGACCGCAGCGTTGTCATGCGCGTGCGCTCCCTGAGGGACGCCGCGACGCTCAGCTCAATCACAAAGGCCGGCGGTGAAATAACACTGAAAATACCCAACTCCACCGACACCGAGGCCGCTTGTACGCTGACATGGTCCGGCAAAAGCGACTGGTTCGCGGGTGGTAAACCCAAGACCGAAACGCTGACGATCCCAGCCGGTAAAACCATTGAGCGAACCTATCGCATCGCTCCGGCCCCTGCCGGCAAACCGTCCCCGCCGGTACTGAACATCCGTTATAAGATTACCGCCGAGGGCAGAACGA
>DAOVFI010000334.1 GCA_030673005.1 Planctomycetales bacterium | reverse complement strand
CCGCCGTCAGGACAATATCGGGCCTGACGTGAGCGATCAGTTCGCTCATTGCCTCCGGCCCGCTCATCAGGATAGTTCCGCCCGGCAGGGCCGAAGCCAATTCCCCGACGGCAGCCGGGTCGGCGATGGCGACGGCTTCGGAGCCGAAGGCGCAGGCCTGCTCGGCCAGTATCCGCCAGTTCCCGCCCGCCGCCAGACCGCAGGCGACAAGTCCGTCGTCGGCGGCGATGATCTCCAGCGCCTGACGACCGATACTGCCCGTCGAACCGAGAACGGCAATCCTTTTGGGACTTTTTGACATACAGTTATCTTACCGGCAACACGTTCGTCTGCAAAGGAGGCTGTGAGTGGAAGAAGAGAAAAAAGCCGCGAACCACGCGAACAGCGCGAACTTTTTCCTTTTTCAATTACAATTCCCAAAAATCCTGTTCGCGGAGTTCGCGTTGTTCGCGGCTTTTTTCCCAACGTGCTTACAGGATGATGGGATTGGTCCAGGCCTTTTTTCCAGCGTGATCGACGACGATGGCTCGGACGTACCGCCATTTCTCGCCGACCGGAGCGGAAAACTTGCGGATGCTCCTGCCGGGTTCGGCCTGTCGGCGTTCACCGAAGCAGGAATGGGCTGAAAAGTAGATACACCTGACCGGTGAGCATGAAACCTCCGCCACCCCGCGACGGACGCGGAAATCGTGTATCTTCGGACCGGTGGAACTGTAATAACATCCGCTCAGCAAGGCCGACATCACCGAGCGGAGGGTCAGGCTCCCCATTCGCAGCCATACCCAACCGTCGAAGCGGTCGTCCCCGCCGTGGCTGTCATCGACGGCCAGTGCCGGCAGGATTCGACCCGCATCCAGCAGGTGACACCAATCGGCCTCGCTGTCGGGCCTGCCTCTCCGCCCGCAGGTGCTGTTATATACCTCTACGCCGACGAGGTCCCGCAGGTATGAATACATATCGTATCGGTGTCCGCACCAGAGCGGATGGGCAAGGAACGTAACTCCGCCGCCGGCCTTGACGGCGGCAATGCAGGCGTTGGCGTCGGCAGGCTCGAGCCGGTCGAAACCGAATCCGTAGGGCACGCCGATGGCCACCAGGTGGTGCGGCTCTCGGCTGCCGTTACAGTGCGGGTGATACTCCAGGCCGCTGATGACGAGGAAATTCTTCCCCGACAGCCCGCGCACGTCGTTGGTCTTGTGATGATCGGTCAAGGCCAGGACGTGGTAGCCGGCCTTGTGATACGCCTCGGCAACTTCGGACGGGTTTTGCAGGCCGTCTGAGGTTGTCGTGTGCGTGTGAAGGTTGGCCTTGTACCACCTGCCGGGCCGGGTGAATGGGTTACGCAGATTCATAGTACAAACTCCGTTGCGAAAGCCGCAGGACGGTCTTACTCCGGGCCGCCCAGCAGGCCTTCGTGGAAGAAGACCGGCTCGTAGCCGTTTTCGGTCGCCCAGCGGATGGCGGCGTCCAGGCGCTCGGCGTGGTCGGGAATGTAATTTTTATAAAAGTCCCAGAAATACTGCTCGTGCGTGAACAGGTCGATTATCTCGGCGGTGTTAGGGTCGTCGGCCCTTTTCTGCAAGGTTGAGGCGGTCTGGTTCACCGGGGTATTGTTGCAGGTGATGTCGGCGTTTGAGAAGACGATGCCGGAATCGAAATCCTTCAAGGCGTCGTGTGTGGAAAGATATTCGCACTGGGCGTCGTCCAGGACGTAGTTGATGTCCCATTTGCTCTCGTCTCGCCACCACAGGCCGGTGCTCAGCATCCGCACGCCGCGCTTGACCAGGACGGCGAGTGCGTCCGGACGAATAATCGCCCAGTGTATGACCGTCGGCGGAGAATATGCTTCCTGTCCGGCGAAGCGGATAATCTGTTCGGACACAATGTCAAAATCGGCTGCGAGTTTCTCCGGCTCGGTGTTTTGGTAAGGCCGGTCGGGAAATTCCGCATAGGCGTGAAAGGCCAGCGTCAGCCAGTCGGAATTGTCATGCCACTGACCTTTGTACCGGTCGGGGAACTGCGTCAGGTTAAAATCCTTCTCCGGCGTCTCGAAAAAAAGGTTTATTGCGAATTTCGCCCCGTATTTCTCGTGCAGTTTTCGGTAAACGTCCAGATTAAAGCAGTCGAAAAGCGACTTGTATTGATTGCGAACGATGTCGCGCAGGAAAAAACTGTTGTCATCGACGCTGAAACGGTATCGCGGTCGGCTGTGGCGGTCCCACACGACGCGGACGTAGTCCTGTTCCACGCCGGAGACGGCGATGATGTCCGTTTCCTTATTCGTCAGGGCGATCTCGGCTGTGAATTCCGAGCCATTCGGCGTAGCGGACACTCCGTTTACAGTAACTTCGTCCGTCGTGTCGGCCTGCATACGAACACGGATTAACAGGTTCTCGTCGGTCTGCTTTCCGTTGCGGTGATTGAGCACCGCACCGTGAAAAGGTTCGATAATCTTCAACATGTCGGCTCCTTCGTAAGATTTATCAGTAAGCCGTGGAAAGGTAAGCCTTCCCAGTCCTGGCGTCAACCTCGCAGAATGACGAAGTGAAAAAAGACAGACGGATTGATTCGTTACTTCGAAATTCGTTTTTCCATGTTCGATATTTGATTCTTTACGTCTGCGGCAGGTGTGGATGGATAGTCAGGCCGAAGCAGCGCATGTCGGGGAATTCGGCGGTGATTATTTTCATGGCCTCGTCGCGGTCCTGGAGGGAACGGGCCACTAACTGCGCCGTCCCGTCGCCCTGGCTGCCGACGCCCTTGCCGCCGTAGGTGTGCTCGGAAATTTCCTTCATTGATAAGACTCTGTGCAGAAGCGGGCCGGCGAGCTGGTCGGGGCAGGCCGGGGCGATTTTAGCGTCGAAGTTTTCCTGTGCAGCCGTCATAACCTCGCCGAGGGCGGCGGCGTCGCCGTTAACGACCGCCCGGCAGCCCCGGCGGACGAACGCCTCGTTGTCCGGCCCCAGCGCCGATTGGAGGTCGGCGCTGCCGGCATAAGCCGACTGAAGGTCGTCGAGTATCTTGACGGTGTCTTTCTTTCCCGCCAGATCGACGATGAACATCTCGATCTGCCCTTCGGGGAAGATTGGCTCGATGCGTACGTCGTCAGGCCCGGCGAAACTCAGCAGCACCGGCGTCTTTCCGAAGATGCACGCCTGGTCCATCCTTCCGCACTGGCTTCCGGTCAGCCGCTCGCCGCGATAGGCGAGGTCCATCAGTTCGTGCGGGAAGAGGTTCAGGCCATAGACGGCGTCGAACGCCCTGGCGACGGTGATGCACACTGCCGCCGAGGAGGAGACGCCCTTCTTGAGCGG
>DAOVFI010000691.1 GCA_030673005.1 Planctomycetales bacterium | reverse complement strand
ACATGTGATGAAAGGTTCTTCTACGAGAGCGCGATTCACGCCGAAACGCTCGCCAACATGATGTACACCGTCCAGCAGCGTAAGGGGATGGTCCTGATTACGGGCGAAGTCGGCGCCGGTAAGACGTTTATCGGCAACATGCTGGGCGCGCGTCTGGGTCCGGGATGCCTGACAGTCATGATGAAGAACCCGCCCCAGTCGGCCAAGCAGCTGCTTCGGGCGATAGCCGCACGCGTCGGTGTAAATGTCCGCACTTCGGCCGACAAGCAGTACCTTGTGGAAGAACTCGAGCAGCACCTTGTCCGCCTGCACAACCGCGGCCGACTGGTGGCGCTGATACTGGATGAATCCCAGGACCTGCCCGCCCAGTCGCTCGAAGAAGTCCGCCTCGTCTGGAACTGGGAGGACAAGGGTCAGAGGCTGGTCCAGATAATCCTGATAGGCCAGCCGGAGTTGCGAGAGAGGCTTCTGGAAGCAAAATGGGAGCCTTTGCGCCAAAGGATCGTCCTGAGTTATCACCTTGGACGGCTTTCGGCTGAAGATACGTCGGGGTACATCGATCACAGGATCAGAGTGGCGTCGGATGACGGATGCCTGGTGGCATTCACGCCCGAGGCGAAGACGGATATTCATGCGGCCACGGACGGCATACCGCGACTTGTGAACGTACTTTGTGATAATGCTTTACTGGTAGGCTATGCAAAAAGTATTCACGTTATCGACAGGCCGATCGTGGCCGAAGTAATCAGGGACATGACATGCTGGGGGTTGCGTGTTCCCGACGTCCCGATCGATACGCCGAAAGTAAACGAGGCCCCTATAGCGACGCGGGAGTAAGAAGTGGCAAACGTATCGGACGCAATGAAAAAGCATAACCAGGAGGAGGGCGGACAGGTTGAAAAGGACGCGCCGAAAAGCAGCGCGCCCGCGCCCGCGCCCGTCCCCGACCGGATTCCCGCCGACGGGAAGGATAAACAGGCCGTTGCCGTCGCAGCGGTCGGCGCCGACGGAGAATATTCCGAATCCCTGGTCGTGCATCACGATCGAGGCGGGGTGATTACGGAAGAATATCGCTCCCTGCGGACCAACCTGATGGCGCACTATCCGGACGATCGGTTCTGCTTTCTGGTTACCTCCGCCGAAAAAGGTGAGGGAAAGACTGTTACCTGTTTGAATCTCGGCCTGGTGATGTCGGAGCGCGTGGAATGCAGGACGGTTGTCGTGGATTG
>DAOVFI010000269.1 GCA_030673005.1 Planctomycetales bacterium | reverse complement strand
CCTGCCGGCGCGATCGGCGGCGTCGGCCCGACCGCTCGCAAGCGTCGGGACAAGGACGTTCTCCAGAACGGTGCACTGCGGCAGGAGATGGTGCAGTTGAAAAACGATACCGATCCGGCTGCTGCGAATGAACGCCAGTTCGCGCTCGGATTTACGCGAGATGTCCCGCCCGTCCAGAAGCACACGTCCGGAATCGGGCTTATCCAGCGCGGCGATGATGTTCAACAGCGTGCTCTTTCCGGAGCCTGAAGGCCCGACCACCGCAAGCGACTGCCCGGTCCGAACCTGAAGCGACAGCCCCTTGAGGACCTCCGTCGGACCGCCGCCGCCGGGAGATTCGTATCGCTTGAAAACGTCCGTCAGTTCCAGAAGCGGGGCGCCGCCGGTTACGGTTTCGCTTCCGTTGGTTCCCGCAGCGGATTCTTTATTTTGGTCCGAAGGCATATACAACACCGTCCTCGCTGCCGACGATTATCACCTTGCCCGCTACGGCAGGTGAGGCTTTAATTGGTTGGCCGATTTCATACGACCACAATTCTTTCCCGTCGGAAAGATTCAGCAGGTACAGCCGGCCGTCGTCGGAAGCCACGACGACCCTGTCGCCGCAGACGACCGGGGAACTGTCCACAGCCCCGCCCGTCGTGAAAACCCAGATACGCTTGCCGTTGCTGCGGTCGATGCAGTGGACCTGCTCGTCCTGCGAGCCGGCGACGACGCGGTCGCCGGAGACCGCCGGCGAAGAATAGAACGGCCCGTCCGCGTCGGCGTATCGCCAGACGATTTTTCCCTCATCCAGGTCCATGCAGACCAGTTCTTTTGCGAAGTTCCCGACCCACGCCAGACGTCCCGCCGCCGCCGGCGAACCGATGACCGGGGAGTCAAGTTCGATTGTGCGGACCTTCTTGCCGGCGGCGGATATGACGTGGATGATCCCGCCGCAGTTGCCGAAGACGGCCTTTTGGTCTGCGACGGCCGGTGCGCCGTTTATGAGGTGCTCGGTCTTGTATTTCCAGACGCCCCCGCCCGTGGCGGCGTCAATGCAGTGCACTTCATCGTTACTGCACACAAGTATCCGCATCCCGTCGCCATCGGGGCGGCGAAACCAGTTGGCCGAACCGATGATCTGGGCGCCTGCGTTGTATTTCCATTTCTGCCGGCCTTTTGAGGCGTCGATGGCGTAGAGAAACGAATCCGTCGAGCCGACGAAGAGAGTTCCGTCCAGCAGTAGCGGCGGCGCCTCGACGTCGCCGCCGGTGCGGAACGACCAGAGTTTTTTTCCGTCGATCAGGTTGAGGGCATAGACGCTGCCGTCTTCGGAGGCTACGAAGACGCGCCCGTCACCGACGGCGACGGAGGAATTCACCGGCCCGTTCGCCGCGAAGGTCCAGACCAGTCGGAGCGAATCTCCCAGGTCGCCGACGGCACTTCCGGTCAGACCCGCCCGGCCCCGAAAGATCGGCCAGGCTGCGCCGGCGACGTCCGAGGCCTTGAAAATTCCGCCCGAACGTCGCTGCCCGCCGGCAATCCACCGACCCGGTTCCACAGATTCGGCGCCGACGCCCGGGGCGACATCGACCGGACCGCTCGGGCCGGAGGTAACGACAATCGCCCACACCCCGACGCCGACGACGATCGCCAGAAATAATGTCGCAATCACAGACTTCATCACAAACACTGGTAATTGGTAATCAGTAATTGGTAATCAGTAATCAGTCGAGAAAATTCGCAACAGCACCTATCCCGTCACAGATCGACTCTTCCGAGTTACCAATTACTGGCTACTGGCTACTGGCTACTGGTTACTGATTACCGATTCATCAGGGATTCAGCGAATCGGCGTACTCGAATATCTCGTCCAGCCGCTCGAAGAGCCTTGGTACGTCTATCTGGCGAAGGGTCATGTTGTCTTCTGGATTTGGAAACACTGCCGCGTGGCCTTCTGCAAAGCCGACGGAGACCTTCTCGGCGCGGTGGTTGGTGCGTGTATGCCGGCCCATTCCGGGCACTTCCATCTTGCTGTTCATGTCCATAATCAGCGCTGTAACCCGGCCGTCGGCGTCGTTGAGGCCGAGGCTTCCGAGCGTACTGCGAACCTTCGCGCCCGGCGCACGCCCGTCCAGTTGGCGGTAGAAATACGAGCAGTAGGCGTCCTCGGCGCCGCGTTTTTCTATCTTGTCCAGCTCCTCTATCGGATCGCGAGAGTCGTCGTCCGGGCAGAACATCATCTTGGTCTGCGGCATGTAATTTTCCAGCAGCACGCCGTGTGCGTTGTACATCCTGGCCGAACCGATCCAGAGCTGGTTCGTCGCCAGGGCGTTCATGGGCGGGCCGGAATATCCGCCGGGCAGCGGAATGGGAAAATCAGGCCCGACGGGTATCCTGTCATTTTCCTCCGTCGCGTACATGTGCACCGCACGCAACTGACCGCCCACGTTGGTCGCGCACATAGTCTGACGGGCCAGTTCCTTCGCCTTCGACAGCGACGGCAGGAGAATCGATATAAGCAACGCAATAATCGCAACGACTACAAGTAATTCGACAAGTGTAAAGGCTTTGCCTTTACGCTTGCGAATTATCTTGAGCCTGTCGAAAGGTAATTCGACAAGTGTAAATGCGCGACGATAAACCGACATTTGTTTTACTCCTTACCGATACAATAGAGTGGTAGGGTGTGCAGGTTCTTTTCCCTGCACACCGAATCGCTCATTTGCAAATCGCGGTGTGCAGGAAACAGAACCTGCACACCCTACGACTACTAAGAAACTTCTGTCTTACTCCTTACCGATGCAGTAGAGATTCCTGTATCCGCGAACGTACATCCGCCCGCCTTTGAATACCGGGCATGATCGGAACTTCTCCAGCCTGTTTCGGGCGAGTTGTTTATATTCCCTGCCCGGGTCCAGTACGAAGGTGGTTCCGTTGTCGCTGCTTACAAACAGGTATTTCCCGGCCAGTGTAATGCTGGGATAGACGGTACCCCCGCCGAGATCGAGTTTCCTTGTATAGACGAGCGAGCCGTCTTTGGCGTCGATTACACTCATGATATTTTTCTGAGTAATCGCGTAGATGAGTCCCTTATGTAACACCGGCGAGGCATAGTAACGGTCTTTCTTGAGCCTGGTTCGCCAGAGGGGTCGGCGGTTGATCTTTTCGCCTGCGTTTGGGGGCAATTTCACCGCAGTAGCGGGATTCTGGATAAAATACGCCACGCCGTTGTCGATAATCGGCGTGTTGTATGTCAGTCCGGGCATCCGACTGGTCAGAACCTGCCCGTCGGAGATGCCAACGACGCTGCCGCTGGAGGTGAATACCACATCGACGTTACCGAGTCTGGTGTGAACGAGCGAGCCCCAGCAATGCTTTGCCCTGGCCGTCCAGTGGACCTTTCCGGTCTTTGCGTCAAGAGCGAACAGGTTGATTACGTGGACGAGGAGTTTGTCGCCGGCCAGCACCGGCGAGGCGCTGTGCCCATAGCCGTGGGTGGGTTTTTCTATCAGTTTGATCCATTTGCGTTTGCCGGCAAGGTCGTAACAGGCGGCCAGACCGTTGCCGAAGAGCGCAAATACGTTCCTGCCGTCGCTGACGGGTGTGCTGGAGGAATATCCGTTGTCCTTGTGGGCGCGGGGCAGGTGGTATTTCTCGAAAGGTTTCATTTCCGCCTTGAGCGCCCGGATATGCCTGTTCAGTTCGTCGATCCTGCCCTTGAGGTCCGCGTCGTCGGGCGACTTTCTCAACTGTCGTCTGACCTTGCGGTGTTGGCGTTCGAGGGGGTTGATTTTCCTTACGATGGCCTTGGCTTTGGCCTGGTCGCTCCTGACCTTGCCGACGTCGGCGGCGTCCAGCATGTCGAAGTAGGTATTTGTCTTCTGCCAGAGTATCCTGCCGTCGGCGAGGTTGACGCAAACCAGTGTGGCGGGTTCGGAGCAGACGAACAGTTTATCGCCGACGATTATGGGCGTCGAGTTGCTCCAGGAGGGCATGGTGGTCTTCCAGACGACGTTGCGGTCCGCCGACCATTCGGTGAGCGGCCGGGCGGCGGGGTATTTCCCCGTCCCGTCGGTCCGCCAACCGACCGGACCTGCAGCCGATACTCGAAAAACGCCGCTCA
>DAOVFI010000089.1 GCA_030673005.1 Planctomycetales bacterium | reverse complement strand
CGGCATGGTGGTTCCGGACTTGCCCATTCCAGCGAGCGAGTCGATCTGCGTAGCGAACCATTCACTGCGCGCGATCTCCGGGGTGTGGCCGTCTATGAAAAGAGTGACAAACCGCTTGGGATCGGGTGCGGCCCTGTATATCTCCTCACTGTGCTGGAACGGCACGATGAAATCCCATATCCCGTGGACTATTACCAGCGGGCAGGATAATTTTTCCGCCGCCTTTACCGCCGAGGTTTCTGCCGGGTCGAATCCGGCCAGTTTGCCCGCCCGGCGCAGGGCTTCTTCGAAATCGGCGGGGCTTTCCATAAGGAGCATCCGCCGGGCGATCTGCCTCGCCGAAGCCGGCGGCGCCACCGCCATCACGCCTTTACACCGCCGTTCAATGGCGGCGTACTGGACGGCGACCAGCCCGCCCATCGAGGAGCCGAGTACATAAATGCGGTCGGAGATGAGTTTATCCCTCACGAGTTGGTCGATTACGCATTTGACGTCGTATTTTTCCTTTGCGCCCCAGGTTATGTACTTGCCACCGCTGCGGCCATGGGCGCGAAGGTCCGGGAGCACCACGTCCCAGCCGCGCCTGGCGAGTGTCTCGCCGAGCGGCAGGAACCACGACTTGCCGGTCAGAAGCGGATGAAGCAGGACCACCGTACCGCGCGTAATCTCCCGGTCGGGCCTGGCCGCGTCGGCAAGGCGGCTGTTGATGACCCAGACGTCGATTTCGCAGTCGTCAAGGCCTTTGATCCGCCGGTGCAGCGAGATGCGCCCCTGCTTGACGAGTTGTTCGCCCGTCCCGGTAAAGGCCAGCATAACCTTTCCCGGCATGGACGCCGGCTCGATCAGCCTCCGTGCGTTTGCGTCGTGTCTGGCGTCGCAGCCGGAACAGGCGACGGCAAGAACGACAGCACAAAAAACCGCAAATCCTTTGGGATTATTCCTCATTTTTCAGCGCCCCCTTGTCAGGCCTGCCGGCCCGCCGCCAGGAGCCGACGACGGCGCTTACTATCAGCAGCACGTGCCCTGCCGTCTCGACAACCTCTTCCAGGCAGGTATGGATTGCCTTTTCGTTTGGGATGATCGCGATGTGCTTTGCGCTGAAGAGACGCTGCCCGACGAGGTACGCCATGAAGTACGTCCACGCTGCGGCGATCAGCCAGGAGACCAGCCGGTAGTCCCGCATTGGTTCGGCGATTTTCTTCCGCCACAGCACCGTCCAGACGCTGATAATGACCAGGGCCGCGTAGATGCCCTTGCCGGTTCCGGTAAAATGTATCTCCCGACACAGCAGCGCAAGAATCAGGACCGTCAGAATAAGATGCAGCGGATTTCTCGTCAGTGCGGTCCGGACGGCGAATATCGCCGCTGCCGCCGCCACCATGTACGGTGCGACTTCGTCAACATAGTACGCCCACATGTCGTAGGCATACTGCATCAGCACGGTCGAGACGACTACGCCGACCAGCACCGCCGGGCCGATAAGCATCAACCACCAGTTGACACCCCTCGCCCATGACGACCGGCCTGTTGCCCGTTCTGTTTCCAAATTCAAGTCTCCCAAAGCCGTCTTTCAATACCGGCGGTTATTGCTTCAGCGAAACTTCGCTATTTGTCGATAGTGATGCTCGCACAGCAACATGAGTAATCAGTAACCGGTAATCAGTTTCGTACCGTTCGAAACGTACGTCATTGATTACTGATTACCGGTTACTGATAACTAAATGTCAAATAAACAGTCGGCTACATCGAGAATCCTTGGTGATTTTATTGTAGGTAAGAGTTCAGCCCTATGCAGAAGAAAAGAGCAAGTCTTTCCACACATAGTATTTATCACTCCGGCTGTTTGGAGTGATAAATGTTACCCCTGCCCGGGTGGCACGGTCAAGCCGAACGCAGTGAGGCTTGGCCGTGATGGCGCCCACCACGGCCAAGTCTTCGACTTGACCGTGCCACCCGTTAGGCGACGGAGAAATGAAAAAACAATCCCGACAGACCCGCCTGCCGGTCTTCGACCCTGCCTTCGGCTCTGAGGCTCAGGCTCGAAGAGAGGCTCAGACCCGAAGGGCAGGCAAGTCCCGGTCATTCCAACTAAAGTCCGACCCTAAAAAAAGCCGAAAGTAACGGTACCATGAAGCACGGTAAAGCGACCATGGATAAAGTACGGGGTGACAATCCGACGATTGTCCGCGAAAACTTGGGGTCTTGAAATGAACGCAAACGCCCGGCAGTCTTTTCTCCGTCAAATTTTTCAGATCAAATCGGGGCTTCTTCCGCTGTTGGTTTTTACTGTCCTGTTGGGTTTGATTAACTTCCTGCTTGTCAACCAGAGACTCGTCCTGTACCTGTTTTACGTTCCGGTGGTCTTTGCCGCCTGGATGCTTCCCAAGCGTCACGCCGTTGGGGTCGCTACCCTGGGGGCCGCACTGGTCGTCGCCTACGTCTTCTTCATGCCGAAGGGGATGCAGCATTCTAACGGTAGGTTCTTACTCTGGTTCGAGTTGGCGATCTGGGGCGGGATTCTCATTGTTACTGCCTACTTGGTGTCCACGCTGCGGATATGGACACAGGAAGCGCTTCGCAATCTCGAGCGAGCCTACAGCGGAGTCCTGTCTATCCTGTCGAAGTTCATCCAGACGGTCGATGCCGACACCGAGGCGCACAGTGTCCGTGTCTCGGCGTTGGCGGTCAACATCGGCAAGGAACTCAGACTGAACGCGAACCTGATCGAAGAAGTCCGTATCACAGGGCTGCTGCACGACGTGGGCAAGGTGGAAGTCAGCGTGGAGATCCTTCGCAAGGCGGCGTCCCTGTCGAAGGAAGAGCAGGACCACCTCCGCGAGCACATCACCCGCGGGGCCGACATAGTGAAGCCCGTCGGCGGGATGCTTTTCCATATCGCCGACGCCATCGAGGCGCACCACGAGAAGTATGACGGCACCGGATACAAGGGGTTCAAGGCCGAGGAAATCCCGCTTGTCGCGAGGATTATCGCCGTGGCCGACGCCTTCGACGCACTGCTGTCGGACCGGCCTTACAGGAAAGGCGTCAGCGTCTTCAAGGCAATGGACAGCATCACCGCCTCGGCCGAATCTCACTTCGACCCCAACATCGTGATCGCACTGCAAAAAATCGTCAACCGCGAAGGTGAACGAACGCTCGAAAAATCCCTTCAGACGTCAGACGCCATAGTGCGTTTTTGAACCTGTCTCAATAATTCGCTCAGCCGGCCGGTACGCGATTGGCATGCGGAGTAAGTAGGGTGTGCAGGTTCTTTTTCCTGCACACCGAATCGCCCATTGACAAAATCGCGTGCCTGCCTGCCGGTAGGCAGGTGCAGGAAACAAAACCTGCACACCCTACGATTTTTTTCAGATCACACGCAATAGAGTAACTCCGTTTCCGTTTGGCTACTTGATGCCGACTGCTTCCCGTTGTGGGAAGCGGGCAAAGACGGTAACTGAATCCGTTCAGGGAAGGGAGAAAAAAATGGAAAAGAAGAAATGGGTATTGTCTGCGCTGATGGCGGCGGTATTGCTTCTCGGCTTGGCGCCGACGGCAATGGCCGACGACGACGGCAGCAACGACGTTGATCCCGAGGCTATCGCAAAGGCCTGCATCAAAAGGGTGAACCGCGCTGCCGACCGGTGCATCGCCGCCAACGATAAGGACGCCGACCGGACTGTCAAGGTTATCAGGAAACTCCTGGCCGAGGGCAAGGTGAAACTCGCCAGGCGAGTTGCAAGAAGGGCCGTTCGTCGAATCGCCCGCCGCTCCGATCTTTGTGTCCGCTACATTAAGAATCAGCGCAATCGGTGCGTACGAAGATTGCTCCGGCTGGGCGAACCGGAACTCGCCAGGCGCGTCGCCGCCAAATGCAACCAGCGGATAAAAGATGTCCGCAAATCGGAGGTCCGCGCCATCGCGAAGATCCGCAGGGCATTTCCGAACACAAGCACTGTCGATTCAGAATAACCCTGCCCCACAACCCATAATGAAGTGCCCCACGCAGCCCACGGACAGCCGTCCGTGGGCTGTCTTTAACTTCTGCTGAATCGTCCATCAGAGAAAAAGAGGACGGGAGTCTTGTTCCGCCCACCGATTCAGAATGCGCCCCATTCCTGGTCGCCGGGGATATAGTAGGAGGGGCAGGCGAAGCGGAAGAGGTGCGCGATTCTTCTTGCCTTTTTGAGTGTCGCGTCGCTCTCTGCCCGCATTTTGTCGAATTCGTCGCCGAAGACATCGGCAAAATAGGCTTCGGTGGCCTTGGCCTTCTCTTCTTCGGAGGCGAACTGCGTACGAATCGTCGCCAACTCGCCGAAGTCCAGCCAGAAGCCCCCGCAGGCAGGACATTCATCAACTTCCACTTCCTTCTTGACGCCCGCGAAATGCCGCATCATCACCTGTCCGTCGCATTTCGGACAATTCTTCCGGGCAGCGTGGTCCACGGCTGCGCCCTGGTCCCGCCCGATATCCAGCAGGACCTCGCCGGCCGACTCGTGCTGCTCATCAACTTTCTGCAATTCAAAGTTGTCGAACCACACGCCACCGCACCCGCCGTCGCAGACATCAACCTTAACATCCCCAGCCGTCATTTCCCGTAACGCTTTACCACACGCCGGACAGTTCATAATCTGTTCTCCTTGGTTTATGTTTCGTAAAAGCCGTGTGCCGTGGCCGCTGTGTTGGCGGCCACGTTTGTACGTGGCATGGCCGTCTCGGCCATGAATCCACTACTCCACGTGCAAGTCGCCGATTCTCCATAGCCTTGACGACGGAGCAACGCCCGCGCCAACATTCCACGGGCGAGACGCCCGTGCCACGCCACTTATCGCCTCTTTCGCTTTCTACAGTTTCTTCGGTTCGATCCCGTCTGCTACAAGGGCGTTTCGTAGTTCTTCCGCACAGCCGCGCCCGCAAGTCATGAAAATCATGTCATGACCGTCCTTTTTAGCATCAGAACCGCTAACTACAACTATGGCCGGGACCGATCTTTCTGCCGATTCGACCCAGATGTCAACGATAGTGCCTTCCGCCTCTCTCAAATCCATCCCTGCTCTGGCCTTTGCTCCCATACCGTAGCACTCTTCGTCTTCACCAATCTGCTTGTTACACCATGCACAAGTATTCATGTCTTCTACCTTCTTAAAGGACAAGCCGGGCGCCGTGGCCGTGGCGTTTACCCATACGAACCCGTCTGGGCGAACACGTCGGATGCACGCACACAAACGTGGTCGCCCCCAAGGGACAGGCAAAAACCGCGACCACGCCACCCGACATCTTTTCCATTTTATCCCTTTTCCTTTCGCAATTTCCTTTGATCGCGCTGTTCGCGGCCTCTTCACAATCTTCTGTCCAGCCTTCGATACTGTATCGCCTCGGCGAGGTGGTGGGACTGGATGTTTTCTTCGCCTTCGATGTCGGCGATGGTTCGGGCGATGCGGAGGACCTTGTCGTGGGCGCGGGCCGACAGGCCCAGTTCGGTCATTGCCTGCTTCAGCAGCATCTCGCCGGCGGAATCCAACTTACAGAATTGACGTATCTGTCTGCTCGACATTGTGGCGTTCGTCGTCGTTGAAGGGGACGATTGCGGATTGCCTGCCCTGAGCGGAGTCGAAGAGCGGATTGCGGACTTGTCCGGCGTAGCCTTGGCGGAGCCGGATTGCGGATTTCCAATTTCGTCGCCGGCGCTACAAGTGGTGGAGAAACGGCGGTGCTGGACTTGGCGGGCGGCGAGAACCTGCTGACGCATATCCGCGCTGCTCAATCCGTCACTGTCGCCGCGCAACTGGCGCCAGGGGACGGGCGGGACCTCGATGTGTATGTCAATCCTGTCAATCAGCGGCCCGGAAATCCGCGACAGGTATCGCTCAATCATCACCGGCGAGCATTTGCATGGCCGCTTGGGATCAGTGTAGTATCCGCACGGGCACGGATTCATAGCCGCCACCAGCATAATCGTGGCTGGGAATTTGAGCGTCGAATGGACGCGGGGGATCGTTACCCACCGGTCCTCCAGCGGCTGGCGGATCATCTCCAGCGTGGTGCGAGTGAATTCAGGCAGTTCGTCCAGGAACAGGACGCCGTGATGGGCAAGCGAGATTTCCCCCGGCTGGGGGATGATCCCGCCGCCGACCAGGGCGGCAGACGAAGTCGAATGGTGCGGCATGCGGACCGGGCGGGTCGCCATCAGCGACTCACCCGGCGCCAGCAGTCCGCGGGCCGAATACACCCGCGTAGTCTCCAGCGATTCATTCGGTGTCAGCGGCGGAAGGATAGTGGGAATCCGCTTGGCGAGCATGGTCTTGCCGGCGCCAGGCGGACCTATCATCAGGATATTGTGATGCCCGGCGGCTGCGATGGTCAAGGCCCGCTTGGCCGATTCCTGGCCGCGAACATCGGAAAAATCCACCTCGTACCGGCCAGCAGTCTGGAAGACTTCGTCCAGGTCCACCTCGACTGCGTCAATCGGAAGTTCGCCGGTCAGGAAGCCGACTGCCTCGGTTAGGAAACTGACGGGAATGACCTCCAGTCCCTCGACGACGGCGGCCTCGGCGGCGTTGTCGGCGGGGCAGATAAGCCCACGCTTTCCAAGCCGGCGTGAGAGCATTGCCGTCGCCAGCGCGCCCTTGACGGCCCGGACGCGCCCGTCCAGCGCCAACTCGCCGATTACGAGAAAACCGTCGCACGTCTCACTGGCGAACATCCCCCCGGCCTGCATGACGGCCAGGGCGATGGGCAAATCGAACGCGGCAGAGTCTTTCTTGATGTCGGCAGGGGCGAGGTTAATCGTTACCTTAGGTCCGGGCCAGCGGTATCCGCTGTTGCGAAGGGCGGCCTGGATGCGCGAGACAGACTCCTTCACCGCCGTCTCGGCCAGGCCCACCAGTTTCAACTCGCCCGTCCCGCCGATAGCGACGTCGGACTCTACCTCCCCGGCAATGGCGTCGATACCCTGTAAAATCGAACTGTGTACGCGGGAAATCATTCACCCATCCTCAATTGAAAGACAGGGAGATGATAATCCGACCGGACGCTAATGGCAAGAAGTGCGTTTGATCGGGTGCCATGTTTTCGCATTCCACCCGCGTCAGTCAGTCGGTCAGGTCGTCGAGGAACTGCTTGTAGAAACCGACGTAATCGTGGTTGTCGCCGTTCTTCATAAACGACATGGCCGAGCGCGGATGCTCGTCCAGCATGCCGGTTATCATGTAGGGGATGTGATAGCCCCAGTCGATGTTCTCACCGAGCGGCATGATCGTATTGGCGATGACGTCGAGGACCGGTTCGATGTCGAACTTCGGGTTCTTCAGAAATCCCATCAGCAGTTCGAGCGGGCAGTTACCCGCCGCCCGGCCAAGGCCGAAAAGGGTCCCGTCAAGATAGTTGGCGCCCCTGATAATGGCTTCGATCGTGTTTGCGAACGCCAGTTGACGGTTGTTGTGGAAGTGCGCACCGACTTCCTTGGTCTTAAGGTATTTCTGGTACTTCTCGACGAGTTCCTGAACCTCTTCGCTGTAAAGCGCCCCGAAACTATCGACGATATAGACGGCTTTCGCGGAGGTTTCCTCCTCGATCTGCTGGAGCGCCTCGTCGAGGAATTGCGAGCCTTCGTGAGATATGGCCATGATGTTGATGGTGCACTCGTAGCCCTTGGCGGTGGCGTTGCGGGCCAGGTGGATGGCCTTGTCGATGTCCTTGACGTATGTGGCGATGCGGATCATATCGACTACGGACTCATCGGACGGAAGGATGTCCTCTGCCACTGCCTTGTGGGCGTCCTGCATGATGGCGACCTTCGTGCCGTTCAGTTCGATACCGGCGACCGCCTGGCGGAGTTTGTCTTCGTCGCAGAACCGCCACGGTCCGAACTCGTCCGGCGAGAACATCTCCTTGCTGTTGCGGTAGCCCAACTCGACGTAATCAATGCCGGCGGCGCAGGCGGCCTTGAATACCGCGCGAACCGTCTCCATCGAAAAGTGCGAGTCGTTGGCCAACCCGCCGTCGCGTATCGTGCAATCCAGAACCTTTATCTGTGGACGAAACATTCTTAATTCTCCCGATATCCGTCAAGGCCTCCGTGCCTCCTTACAGAAATACACCTATTTGGAATAATCGTACTATTTTACAGCACATTTTACCTTTTACCGTTTAAATTTTTACCGGAGGAGAAAAGGGATTGCGACCGTCGCTACAATTTTTCTCCTCATTTTTCCTCTTGCCTTGTATTGAATTCCGGATATACTAATTATTAGTATAGTAATGAGTCGATAATGAAACGAGAATTCATCGAAAATAATCAGGTCAGGCAAACCCTTGAATCTAACGGCGTATCAGATGAGCAGGTCCGCGAGATGGAAAAGGAAATCATGCAGGACCGAGGCACGATAGTATCGGGCACAGGTGGAATAAAGAAAATTCGTTGCGGCGCCGCAGGCCGTGGCAAGCGCGGCGGCATCCGCGTCCTGTTTGCCGATTACCCCAAGGCCGGCATAACGTACCTTCTTTCGGCTTTGGGCAAGAGTGAACGAGCGGACTTCGGCCGCGACGAATTGAAGGTGCTCAGGGAACTCAAACGACAACTGGACAAGATACACGGGAGGCGATGATGGCAAAGAGGACATCTTTTGAAAATCTCAAGTCCGGGCTTCAGCAGGCAACTGCCCACGCTCGCGGACAGATCACTTTGGAAACCCGAACGGTGCAGCTGCCCGATCCACCTCGCCCCATGACGCCGAGACAGATTACTTCCTTGCGAAAGAAGAAACTGCACATGAGCCAGGGCGTGTTCGCAAGACTGATAAACGCCGCCCCACAAACGATCCAGGCCTGGGAACAGGGGCGGTCCA
>DAOVFI010000669.1 GCA_030673005.1 Planctomycetales bacterium | reverse complement strand
GCGATGATGAAGTCGTCCATCTCGGCCGCCGACATGGCAACGTCGCCGAAGACCTCGTCATGTATGGTTACGTCGCAGCCGGGAACCTTGAACCGTACGACGACGGGCCTGCCGGCGGCGCGGGCTTGTTCGGCGTCGTCGGCGGTCGGCAGCGGGTCGGGACGCGGGTAGCGGAAGTTCCGCTTCTCGGCCCGGGCCTTGGCCCGCATCGCGTCCAGTTCCTCAGCCGTCTCGAAGGCGTAATAAGCCCGGCCCGCATCGAGCAGACGTCCGATATGCTCGGAGTAAATCTCCAGCCGCTCGGATTGGCGATACGGCCCGTTCTCGCCGCCTGCGGTGAGCCTGTCGAACCCGCCGACCTCGATTCCCTCATCCCATTCAATCCCCAGCCAGCGGAGGTCGTCGATTATCTTCGCGACGGCGGATTCGTCATGCCGTGCCCGGTCGGTGTCCTCGATGCGCAACAGGAAAACCCCGCCGGCCTGTTTCGCCAGCAGGTAGTTGAACAGCGCCGTCCGCGCCCCGCCCACGTGCAGCCAACCCGTCGGCGACGGGGCAAATCGTGTCTTGATTATGTCCATATTGTTCCTTGAACTATTGCCAAATTACCATCAAGTCATGCGTCTTGATGAATAATCCTTTCCGTTTGTCGATCAAAAAGTCCCGAAGGGGCCGACAGATTTACGGCGACGGACCAGTCGTGGGCTTTGTGGTTTGTCTCCGGGTCTGAATACTCGCGAGCACGTCTTTTGCACGTTCGCGCTGCTTCGCGACCGGGGAAGAATCGACAGTGCGTTTCAGGTCCGGGATTGCGGGGTCACCGATTACCACCAGAGATTGCTGAGCCCGCCATGATACCGGCAATGATCTAATCCATGGCCATTTCCCGTCAAGCAAGTTCCAGGCGGAGAAATTCCACGTATAACTGTCGTCTTTGAGCAGGACGATCAGCCAGGGAACAGCAGCAGAGGAGTCAGCCCCCTGACATGCGAGCATATAGAGGTTGTAGCAACCTTGTCCACGGGACCGGGCGCCCCGATACAACATCTTGATGTTTTTCCTTACTTCCGGCGGCGCATCAGGCGGAATGGAGGAATCTGCCGGCAGACCCGTAACACATCCGCCCATGAACGCGATGGCCGCCAATATAGGAATGATGCGCAACATGTTCAGTCCCTGATGAGATTAAGATGATAAACGAGGCGCGCCCGTACAGAAACCTTTTTCTTTCATAAATTGCCGGGACTTCGTCCTGGGCTACGGGCTAACCTATTGCCAGAACAGGTCTTTT
>DAOVFI010000528.1 GCA_030673005.1 Planctomycetales bacterium | reverse complement strand
GGGCGCGGAAAACGCACGGCGGATAATCTCCTGCCACCTCGGCGGCTCATCCAGCATCTGCGCGATCCGCGACGGCAAATCCATCGCGACGAGTATGGGCCTGTCGCCCCAGTCGGGCCTGCCGCAGGGCAATCGGGTCGGCGAGTTCGACCCGTTCGCATTCGCTCTGTTGAAAGAGCAGGCCGGGATGGACGCCGAAGCGGTGCTGGCCGAACTTGGTTCTTCCGCCGGGCTTGCCGCCTTGAGCGGCACCGGCGGCGACTTCCGCGACATACGCGAATCGGCCAACGCCGGCGACGAACAGGCGAAACTGGCGCTGGAGGTCTTCATAACTGCAATACGGGACTATGTCGGGGCGTACATCGTCGAACTGGGCGGGATCGACGCGCTGGTATTCACCGGCGGCATCGGCATAAACCACCCGCCCGTCCGCCGGGACGCCTGTAGCCGGTTGGAATTCGTCGGTATCGCCCTGGACGAGGACAAAAACATCGCCGCAGCCGGCGAAACACGCATAGACACCGACGAATCGACGGCAGCAATCTGGGTAATGCCCACAAACGAGGAACTAATCGTCGCCCGCCAGGCGGCGGAGTTATTGAAAGGTTATGATTCTGTGTAACTAATGAAACAATGGGTGCCGTGGCCGCTGTGTTTGCGGCCACGTGGATGCTTGGACACTTATGTGGTCGCAAACACCGCGACCACGGCACCCACGATAAACGAGAGATTCAACGATATAAATATAACAAAATCTATATTGGAGAAAAGCGATGCTGGAAGAAGCGATTGGAATGATTGAGACAAAAGGTCTGGTGCCGGTGATTGAGGCGACCGACGCGATGCTCAAGGCCGCCCGTGTCAGTTACGCGGGTATGCGCCGCCTCGGCGGCGGTTACGCCTGTGTGCTGGTCTCCGGCGACGTGGCTGCATGTAAAGCCGCCACCGACGCCGGCGCAGCGGCGGCGGCGAGGGTCGGAGAAGTCGTCTCCGTCCACGTAATCCCCCGACCACACGGCGACGTCGAGAAGATAATGCCTGAAAACTGACGGTGCGTGCCGGGTGCCGTGGTCGCTGTGTTTGCGGCCACGCGAAAGCGTTTTGACATAAAACGCGGTTGCAAACACCGAGACCACGGTACCCCCTTTTGAAGGGAGACATCAATGTTCATTGCCAAGGTTACAGGCAACGTCGTAACCACGCATAAGGTTGCGAAGATGACCGGGACGAAACTGCTGATTATCGAGCCGTTGTGCGTGAATGAGAAGGAAAAGACCTTCGCGCCGACTGGCCGGTCGTTCGTAGCCGTCGATTCGGTCGGCGCCGGCGCCGGTGAGATAGTGATGGTAACGCAAGGCTCCAGCGCGCGGATGACCGACACGACCTCCGACGCGCCCGTCGATTGCGTAATCATAGGCATCATCGACTCGGTCAACGTACCCGACGGCGTGGTGTATGAAAAATGATTGCGGATTGGACCGGGGTGCCATGCCTTCACGCGAAGCGGGTAGGCATGTTTACGCCCGACGCTGCGCTACGGGCGAAAACATGGCACCCAATAATTGAGGTGTTGAGTTATGACACAAATAGACGAGACTTTGGTTCGAGATATGGTTCAGAAGGTTCTGGATCACGTTCAGACCGGTTGGGGCGCGGATATTCCGCCGACGCCGGGTCCGGACGCCCCGCCGCCGATAACCGCGCCGTCGCCGGCTCCGCCGGAAGCGACTGAAGCCAACCGTTTCGGCCAATTCACCGACGTGAACCAGGCAGTCGAAGCGGCAAGGACCGCCCAGCGTGCGCTCGTCCGGCGATCATTGGCGCAGCGCGAGATCGCCTGCGACCTGATCCGTAAAATATGCATA
>DAOVFI010000478.1 GCA_030673005.1 Planctomycetales bacterium | reverse complement strand
ACCGGTCGGAGGTTTCGGGGTCGAGCAGTCCGAAACTGTCCACCCACAACCTGTACAGGGTCATGGCGTTATATAGCCGGTTCAGTTTTTCATACGTCCGGCCCGCGCGAAGAAGCGACAGTGACGAAAAACTGAATCTGTCCGGCATGGCCTTTACCAGGTCGAGATATGCATCGATGGCGTCCTCGCTCAGCGCCCTTCCCGCCAGCGCCTCGGCGTGGCAGAACTGCTTTGCGGCTTCGAGATAGGTGGTGTCGCGCTCGCTGATGAGCGGCTTGACGGCTGCGATAGCGCCCTTGTGGTCGCCCTTGATCAGCAATGCCCGGACCTTTCCGAACCGCGTATCGACAAGGGCGAAGGCGCGAGAGATTCGCTCGGCGTTGTCGGCCCAGGTATTTTTGGGATTATCGGACAACACCTTCAGCGCCGCCGCCATCCTGTCCGGATTGAAATTAAGTTTCACGTCGCCTTTGATTTCAGCGGCTACATGTTCGCGCTCCATAGCGAGGCGGCGAATGCGCGCTTCTTTGAGGAATTTGTCCATTTGTTCGGGCGTCGTGGTCAACCCGATCGGATCGGGGCGAACCGCTTCATTCTCCCCGGGCGCGGGAATCCCCTGCGCACCGGCGGAACCTGCTGCAATCACCATCGCCAACATTGTAAAAATGACTTTTCTTGTAATCATGACCCTTCACCTTTCTTCCATTCAGGCGCCTTTGCCTTAGGCTTCGGACGTACGCCGCCGGGGGAATTGCCTTTTATCTTTTCGTTGAGTTGATTTGTTGTCTTGACCAAGCGAGATTGCCGCCCGGAGATGATCTTATGCTGAAGTTTCAACTCCACGCCGGATGCCTCGCCGCTGCTTTTTGAAGCGTCGAGTGTCAGCGTTCGCTTGTTAATCTGCTTCTGGAGAGTTCGCAGCATCTTCAACTCCGCCACCGGCGGCACCAGCGGCGGTTTTTTTCCGCCTCCGCCGCCGCCCTTGCCGCCACCGCCGCCTTTCTTCTTCTTACGGCGGCGCATCTCTTTCTTAAGGGCATCGACTAGTTCTTCGAGGTTCTTCTCGATTCCCTTCTGAACCGACTGCGTCAACGGGCCTGCCTTCTTCCGGGCCAGCAGCCCCTGGACATTGGTCAGGTCGGCTTGTACTTCGTCCAGCACCATTGGAAAAACAGCCGTCGTGCCTTCGTCGCGGATCATCACGAGAGCGGTGTTAATCTTCTTGCCCAATTCGCCTTCCCCGTCGGACAGGTCGGCGAGTTTCAGCACCTGGGTTCGGTCGTATTCCTTGTCCTTGCGTTCTTTGTGAGTCCGGGTAGTTGATTCTGTGATTACCTTCTGGCGTTTGAGTGCGTCGCGAAGTGTCTGCTCGATCTGAACGAGCGTCTCTTCCTGGTTCTCCCCACGAACCTTGTCAAGTTCCCGTTGCAGTTGCCCGGCGGCCTTTTCGAGTTGTTTGACGGCCTGACCCTGTTTGCTGCTTGCTGAAGAGGCTTTACCCTGTCCAAGGCTGCTGGAGGCCTGCTTCATCGACTTGGAGGCCGAAGCAACCGCCTTCTGACCAGGTGCCGGCTGACCGTTCTGGTCGGACTTCTTCATATTTTTCGCCATTTGAGCGGCCTGCTTGCCGGTGGCGTCCTGTGCTCGCTTCTGCCTTGCCAGGTCGGCATTTTTAGCGGCGTCTTCGAGTTTCTTCGCCAGGTTTTTCAGTCGCTGGAGTTCTTTACGCATCTGCTCCAGCGCCTTCTCCTGCGACTTTGCGGCACCGGACTTGTTCTGTTCACCCAGACTGCCGGCCGCCTTGCTCATGTTCGCCGCCGCCTTGTCGAGGTTGCTCTTGGAGCCGGAGGGACTCTTGGAACCCATGCCGGCCTTTGCCTCGACTGCCTTTACCGCCTGAGACAGTTCTGACGTCTGGCCGCCCAGCTGCTTCTGCTGTTTGCCAATTCCGGTTGCTTGTGACTTGGCGCCGAGTTTGTCGATAGCCTTTGTAAGGGCCTTTTCCGCCTTCTTCAGGTCGGCGAGAGCCTGTTTCTGATGCGGTTCGGCGGCGGGGGAATTTGTGGCGGCGAGTTTGCCGGCGGCGGTTTTCATCTGCTCGCCGGCGCTTCGCGTGCTTGCGGCTGCGGACTTGACGGCCTTGTTCGCCGCTCCACCGCTT
>DAOVFI010000041.1 GCA_030673005.1 Planctomycetales bacterium | reverse complement strand
CGGTATTGCGTCAATAGTCAATTGATGGGTGCCATGCCCTCGCCCGTTTTCGGGCGTGGGCGTGTTTGACCGCAATGGGCATGGCCACCCGCTTCGCGTGAGGCCATGGCACCCGTCGAATGAGGAGTGACTGAGCGCCATTGCCGGCAAGTCTTTCGGCGAAGCGTCCAGAGCCTCGACCATCACCTCGAAGGCCTGACCGGTGTGGAGGTGCGGATTGTAGATGAGGCGGTGTGTCATCAGGTCGCCGCGGCAGGGGCCTTCGCCGGCGAAGGAATGGTAACCGACCCGCACGCGTGCGCCGCTGAGATAAGTCAGGACGGCAGAACTGCGGGCGAAAAATTCAAAGTCGATTGCCGCGTCGATGCGGAGTTTCCACAGCCGCCACAAGGCCCAAAGCGCGCCGACCAGCACTGAGCGGATACTACCGGCGGGGACGGCAATGACGTTCTGCTCGGGGATTACGTCCATCACGTCGAGGATGAATCGGTTCTCCTCGAATACGAGGAAATAGACGTTTTCCCGCCCGACCATCTCGGCTGCTCGTTTCAGGGCAGGATATGCCAGCACCGTCGCGCCCTGCTCTGCCGGTTTGACGAACAATATCCGCCGGATTTCCGGCGGCCTGCGTCGTCGCAGCCACCGCCACAGGTCGTCGCACCTGCGAAGCCCCGTCAGCAGAAAACAGGCCGGCACACCCGCCCAGCGGTCGATATGTCGCATTGTTGATACTTTCATCGATTCGGCATCCGCGCTATCGTCCGATTTGAAAAGCGTCGTCCAACAGACCGCCGGACTTGAACATGCTGTATATTGATTCTAACTGACGGGCGCCGACAGTTCACGTATCCCTTCGTGAAAAAAGGGAACATGTCCGATTATCAGGGAAGCAGGGGGGTGGGGTAAGGAGGCTACCAGTGTAGGCTGGGCCGACAGGCCCACCTTTTCACCTGCGGCGGGTGGCACGGTCAAGTCGAAGACTTGGCCGTGTCCGCTGCCACCACGGCCAAGCCTTACTTCCCGCCTGCCCTTCGGGTATGAGCCTCAGGGTCGAGGACCTGCAGGAAGCAAGGCTTGACCGTGCCACCCATCAGGTATTCCGGTCAGTCGAACACTCGTCCGTCGGGCAGGACTGCCTTTGACGGTGCGCCGGTGTGAACGGTGGCAAGAGGCATCCGATCGGCGGCTGGGGTTCGGTCAACGACCGGCTCGGTTATTCCGGGACGGACTACGACCGGTTCATGTTTGGATTTGGGTTTTTCGGGGTACCAGACCTTCTGGCCGGGCTGGAGCTGCTTGGCGTCGAGTTTCGGATTGGCCGCTTCTATGAGTTGGAAGTGTTTTCCTTCGCCATAGACGGCCTTGGATACGCCCCAGAATCCGTTGTCGTCTTTCTTGACAATGTAGTAGCGTTTGCCCGTAAGCGCATCGATGCCGGTTGAACCGTGCTTTTTACCGGCGACGGTTAACGAGGGCGTCGTAGCGCCTGCTGTGCCCGGCCTGGTGGGGATTTTAATCGTCATTCCGGGCCTGAGTTTCCGGGGCGGGATCTTGGGGTTGGCCTTTTCGAGGTGAGGATGCAGCCGACCGTCGCCCCATTCGTTCCGGGCGATCAGCCAATACGAATCGCCGTTCTTCACGACATAGGTGCCGGTTCGCTCAACCAGGATCGGTGTTGTCGAGTCGGTTTCCGACGGCGGCAGGATGGGTGTAATTACCAGCCGGCTGGGCACGCTCGGCCATTCATCGTCGCCGGTGTCGGTACTGGTGGTATCCGGCGCCGGTGCCGGTGTAGTCGTATCCGGCGCAGGCGTCCCATCGACAACCGGCAGGGTTGGATGAGCAGGGGTTTCATATATGGAACGAACCAGAGGCTCCGTAACGTCAACCTCATCGGTCTTTTCCGGCTCGCCCGGCGCCTTGGCGACCTCCGATTCGCCCGGCGCCTTCTCTGAAGGTTTTTCGGGGGGCCGGCTTGTAACGACATACCACACCACGCCTGCAATCAGAAGGATAACCGCGATTGTAATTCCAACTTTGATGTCCGCTCGCATGACACTTACTCCTTTCAGTATCCCTGAAGGACCCCAACATCACCTGCTCTGCGAGATTATATCCATTGTTACTCGCCATGGCAAAAATAAAAAAATTAATCTCCATTCAGATCGACGGAGCAGCAGGCTGGGCCGGAGCGCAGCGAAGGCCCACCTTTAACCTTCGCGGCAGGGAAGGTGGGTCTGTCGGCCCAGCCTGCATTAGCAGATGCACCCAACCGGACCGAAACGGAAAGATTCGGAAAGGTTTGGAAACGTTTCGGAAAGATTCGGAAACGATTCGGTAAGATTGGGAAAAATCCAGAACGATGAGCAAAGGCGCCGTTTTATGTAACTCCTTAATATTGCGTTAGTAACGAATTTTCATACCTGAATTCATTCGCACATTACGTCGGTTACTCCGCGGCCCCGGGCTTACGCGATTCCTGCTTGTCATGGTTTATCACCTCCAGCCCGGCTTGGCATCTCCCGGGCTATAGAAACCAAGGGATGCATCTGCTTTCTTTTTCTTGTGCATGGCCACACCCCTTTCCAGCACGTCCAGACACGCTCGTCTCGCGGTTTCGGACTGACCATTACCGGCCAGTATCGCCAATTTACTCGCCGCCGATCCGGTTGACGCTATCATCATGTGATCGGCTTTCTTATTGGCCACCAATTCGAGCAGACGCAGGCGCGTCATCAGTCGCGGTGAATCTAAAAGTTGCCTCAACCGATACGGCTTGACCGCGAGGCGATCGACGATATCCCTGGCCGAGAGACTCTCGTCAAGCAACATATCGAACAACTCCTGCCAGTTAGCCATTGTCGTCCTCCTTCCGGAGAGTCTTCCGCGCCGTCTTCCGGCCCGACGGGAATAACCTTGCCGGATAGAATACCAAGTCTCAACTTGTATGTTATATGGATATATAACATACTTTGACTTTCTTGTCAAGCACAAAATAAAAAAAATCTCTCCTGAAAATAGTTGGTCGGGAAATGCTCAAGCGGTGAAAGTGGTCTGGTAGGCTGGACCGGAGCGCAGCGGAGGCCCACCTTTTGCCTTCGCGGCAGGGAAGGTGGGCCTGTCGGCCCAGCCTGCATTCGCGCGTCAACGTGGTCGCAAACACCGCGACCACGCCACCCGGCCCAGCCTGCATTAGACTATCGCCTGCGTATCGCGGGCGATCATCAGTTCCTCGTTGGTGGGTACGACCCAGACGGGCAGGTCGGCCCCGTCGGCGGTAATCGCGCCTTCGGCCCCACCGAGAATCGCTTCGTTGCGTTTGTCGTCGAGCGTTGCCCCCAGGCGGTGCAGGAGCCGGCAGATTTTCCGGCGAATGGCGGGTGAGTTCTCGCCGATCCCGCCGGTAAGGACTATCGCATCACAGCCGGGCAGGATGGCGAAATACGACCCGACGTACCTGGCGATGCGGTAAGTAAAAATATCGACCGCCAGGGTGGCGTCGTCATTTCCGTCCGCTGCGGCGGCGAGGCAGTCGCGCATGTCGTTGCTTACGCCCGAGACGCCCAGCAGGCCCGACTGCTTGTTCAAGGCCGTCTCCAACTCTTCCAGCGACATCCCCGCGCGCCGGGCAAGGTGAAATATCAATGCCGGATCAATGTCGCCGCAGCGCGTCCCCATCACCAGGCCTTCCAGGGGCGTCATTCCCATCGAATGATCGACGGCCTTTCCGCCGGCGACGGCCGTCATGGAGCATCCGTTGCCCAGGTGGACGGTGATGAGGTTGACTTTCTCGGCGGCGAGTCCGAGCAGTTCTGCCGTTCGCAGCGTAACGTATCGATGGCTGGTTCCGTGGAAGCCGTAGCGGCGGACGTGATACCGGCTGTACCAGTCGCGCGGGACGGCGTAGCGGTAGGCGTGGGGCGGAAGGGTCGCCAGAAAGGCGGTGTCGAAGACGGCTACATGGGGCGTCTTCGGCAGGGCGGACATGGCTGCGGTTATCCCGGCAAGGTTGGCCGGATTGTGCAGCGGCGCGAGTTCGGCGTTTTTCCGGATAATCTCCAGTATCCGATCATCGATCCGGGCGCTTTGTCGAATGTCTTCCCCGCCGTGAACGACACGATGCCCGACCGCGTCGATTTCGTCGATACAGGTCAGGACGCCGATTTCCGCATCGACCAGCGCATCCAGAATGACCCCCAGCCCGACGGTGTGGTCGGGCGCTTCGACCTTCCGATCGTGCCGGGCGCCGCCCGCGTCGTGGTGAAGCTCGGCCTCGTTCGATCCGATCCGCTCCAGAAGACCACCGGCCAGGACCGCTTCATCGGTCGCGCGATATAACTGGTATTTTATTGAACTGCTTCCGCAGTTGACGACGAATACATTCATGTAAAAATCTCCGGTAGGCCCACCTTCGCGGCTATTGGTTACGCAAAAAACAGTCCAATGTCAAGGAGACATAAGAAAGGTGGCCCTGTCGGCCCAGCCTACAGGATTCCCTTATTCTTGTTCGCGTGATGCTTGACTGGCGGGGTGAGTCCCTTTACACTATCAACACCACGGCGTGAAAACGGGTCGTAACCGTCTGTCTGCTCCGTGGGGCGATTCAGGCGGAAATACTGTCCTGTTCGAATCAGGAGTAACCAGTGTCCGGTAGTTTCAGGAAGGACTTCAGGCGTTTTTTCGTACGTGGTCTGGCGGCGGTGCTGCCGGCGATTCTGACCGTTGCTATCCTCGTCTGGGTTTTCACTCTGATCCAGAAGTACATCGGCAAGCACATGAACACCGCCATTCAGTGGGTGGTGGTGCAATTTTTAGCCATAGTGGCGCGGATGCCTTTTAAGTGGCTCGGCGCCGACGATGTGTGGGTCAGCGTCAGGCAGTTATGGTCGGAGTATTATCTCGGATGGGTCGGTTTCCTGCTGGCCTTCGTGGCCATCTACGTCATCGGGCGTTTCGTTGCGAGTTTTATCGGCAGGAGCATCTGGAGCGCACTGGAGCAGGCGCTGACGCGGGCGCCGGTAATCAAGCAGATCTATCCAAGCGCAAAGCAGGTAACCGACTTTCTGCTCAGCAGGCATAAGGTGGAGTATTCGCGAGTCGTGGCCGTGGAATATCCCCGCAAGGGCATCTGGTCGATCGGGTTGGTAACGAGCAGCGGGATGCGCACGCTGCACGATAAAGTCGGTCCGAACCTGTTGACGGTGTTTATTCCATCTTCACCGACACCGGTAACGGGCTATACGATAACGGTGCGGCGTGAAGACGTAATAGATCTGCCCGTGAATATCGACGAGGCCCTGCGTTTCACGGTCAGCGCCGGCGTTCTCGTACCGCCCTCGGAGCGACTGACTGAAAAACGCGACCTGCCGGTTACGCAGGGAGTCCTTACCCAGCCGGAAAAAACCGTTCCCCCCGAAGGGGCAGGCCCCAACGGGGATCCCGACGGATCGGGAGAGGAACAAAAAGAACAACAAAATGTTTATCAGGTCAACGAGACCGCAAAAAGGGAGAAATCGTCGTGAATGTATCGGTTGTAGCGCGACACGTGGAATTGACGGATGCAATGAACAACTACGCCAGGGAAAAGGTGGATGGGATGCCTCGACTTTACAGCGGCATTCAGTCTATCGACATAACTTTTGCAATGGAAGCCGGCGAGCACCTCGTCGAGATGGTCGCTACAGGCAAGCGCAAAAGCGTATTCGTAGCGCACAATCGAGGCCGGGATATGTACGCCTGCGTGGACCAGTGCGCCCACAAACTCCAGCAGCAGTTACGCCGTTACAAAGACCGGGTGCGCGACCGCCATGGGCCGACACATGAAGAGATGAGCAGCCAGTAGGCTGGGCTACGGAGCGACTCTGCTTTGCGTAGCGCTTCGCAGAGCAAAGAGCGCAGTCCCACTTTTCCTCTACCGGCTACCTGCCTGCCGGCAGGCAGGCGGCGTGGCAAGCCGGCTACCAATACAATTTGGAGCATAATATGAAGTTGTCCGATATTATTGTAACCGACGCCGTTATTGCCGACCTTGACGACGTTTCGCGTGATGAGTCGATCGAACGTCTGCTGTCGGCGATGGCGGACGCCGGCGCAATTTCCGCCCGCAGCGTCAAAGAGGCGACTGCGGCGGTTCTGGCAAGGGAAAAACAGGCCACTACCGGAATCGGCAAGGGAGTCGCCCTTCCGCACGCGAAGATCAAGTCGGCAAAGCGAGTTGTCGCAACTATTGGACGATCCAGTTCGGGCATCGATTTCAACGCGCTGGATTCCAAACCCGTGTACATAGTTATCCTGCTGCTGTCCAATCCGGACGATCCCGACGAGCACCTTCAGGCGATGGAAACAATCTTCAAACACGTGCAGCGGGATATGTTCAGGAATTTCCTCCGCCAGAGCACAACGGCCAAGGCGATAACAGAACTCATCAAAGAGGCGGACGAACTGGCTTAGTAGTAGCCCGTAGCCCGTAGCCCGCTTGCCACGCCGTAGCCTTAGCGAAGGCGGGTAGCCGGTAGTCCGTAAAAAGAATGTGTTTTTCCCGGATACCGACTACCCGCCTTCGCTAAGGCTACGGCGTGGCAAGCGGGCTACCGGCTACGGATTGTCAATCATTGTCGCCTGTTTTTTTCGGGCTTTACACGAGGAGTTGCCGGTAATATTGAGAAGGTATGAGATGGAAATAACGCTGACGAACCAGCACGGTCTGCACGCGCGCCCCGCTACGTTATTTGTGCAACTGGCAAATAAATATGAAGCACAGATACAGGTTATCAAGGGCGACCTGGTCGTCGATGGAAAGAGTGTTACCTCGATGCTGACCCTGGGGGCCGAGAAGGGGACCCGGCTGCGAATTACCGCCGCCGGACCCGACGCAGACCAGGCCGTCGAGGAACTGACTGAACTGCTGAAATCCGGTTTCGGAGAAGATTAGCGCCAGGGCGAGACTCTGCCGGTAAAAAAGATTATCCTTTTAGAGAGCGAGTAATCAGTAACCAGTAATTAGTATAAGCATGCTGATTTTTACGCAATACCAATTACCGATTACCGATTACCGATTACATAACGGGCAATCGAGAAGACTGTCATGGAGATCAAGAAGGGCGTAGGTGTTTCACCGGGCGTGGTAATTTGCCAGGCGGTCGTTCTGGATGCGGAGGAGTACCGCATACCCGAGCGCCACGTCGGTCCGAACCAGGCCGACGGCGAAATAGACCGTCTCGAAAAAGCCCTTGCCGCATCGCGCGAGGAATTAATCGATCTGCGCGACAGCACCTCCAGCAAGCTTGGTACGGAAACCGCCGCAATCTTCGATTTTCACCTGGCGATGCTGGTCGATGAATTGCTCCTGAAGAAGATCAGGGCGAAAATCAAGGCGGAGAACACAACCGCCGAGTTCGCCGTCGCCACCATCCTGCGTGAGTACGCCAGGGATTTCCTTCAAATGCCGGAATTCTGGGCCGATCGCGTCAAGGATGTCTATGACATAGAGAAGCGTATCCTCAGACGCCTGATAGGCGAAAGCCGGGAGGGGCTTTCGAACCTTACCGAGGACGTAGTGGTGCTCGCTCACGACCTGACGCCCTCCCAGACTGCCGGTCTGGACCGCAAGCACATTCTGGGTCTGGCGACGGACGCCGGCGGCAGGACCAGCCACACCGCTATCGTCGCCCGCGCGCTCGGCATTCCCGCCGTTGTGGGGCTTAACGACGTAACCGTCTCGGTTGACGCCGGAGACACGGTGATAGTCGATGGGAATCGCGGCATCGTCATCATCAGTCCGGAAGAATCAACTATCGACGAGTACCAGAAGCACCTTCGTCGTCAGATTGAATTCGCCCGCGAGCTGGACCAGCTCCGCGACTTGCCGGCCGTTACGATGGACGGGCACGAAGTAACGCTGCTGGGTAATATCGAGTTTCCCGACGAGGCCACCAACGTAATCGCCAAGGGCGGGCAGGGTATCGGTCTGTACCGCACGGAGTTCCTCTACCTGGGAACGGAAAACTCCGAGCCGACCGAGGAAGACCATTACCGGGCATACAGCAAGGTAATCGAGATCATGGAAGGGCGCCCCGTGGTTATCCGCACGCTCGACCTGGGGGCCGACAAGTACACACAGGCCCGCGCCGCCGTACCGGAGCGGAATCCGTTCCTGGGGCTGCGAAGCATCCGTTTCTGTTTCCATCACCTGCAACTGTTCAAGACGCAGTTGCGCGCCATACTGCGGGCCAGCCTCAAGGGGAACGTTTCGATCCTCTTTCCACTGGTTACAACCCTGATGGAACTTCGTCAGGCCAAGATGATTATGCGCGACGTTATGGAAGACCTCGAGGAAGAGGGCATCGACGTTCGCTCGGACGTTCCGGTCGGGATGATGGTGGAAGTACCCTCGGCGGCGTTGCAGTGCGACAAGTTCGCCCAGGAGGTCGATTACTTCAGCATCGGCACCAACGACCTTATCCAGTACACCCTTGCGGTGGACCGGACCAACGAAAGGGTCGCGCCGCTGTTCACGCCGGCCAATCCGGCTGTGTTGCGACTGATAAAGGGTGTTATCCGCTCCGGACAGCGACACGACGTTGGCGTTACTCTCTGCGGCGAGATGGGAAGCGACCTGGAATACATCCTCCTGCTGCTGGGAATGGGCCTGCGCACGCTTTCTGTTGCGCCGCCGGCAATTCCGGAACTCAAAAAGGTCATCCGCTCAGTAACAATAGAGCGAGCCAAAAAAGTGTCAAAAAAGGTTTCTACTTTCGATTCAGATAAACAAATTGTCTCTTTCCTGAGAAACCAGTTAAGACAGGTGCTGCCGGAAGCGTATTAGGATTGCGGATTGTTTATCATGAGCAGGTAGCAGGTAGGCTGGGCCGGAGCGCAGCGGAGGCCCACCTTGACATTCGCGACAGGAAGGTGGGCCTGACGGCCCAGCCTACACTGGCAGGCCCACCTTTAGCCTATGGGTAATAACGTACGATCTTCGCGGTGGGCGGTATGGTTCACCATAGAGGGTGATTTGCGGTTTCTCTCGCATCGCAACATGGCCTGTCTGTGTGAACGGGCGGCGGCGAGGGCGCAACTGCCGATAAGATTTTCAGAGGGTTTTAATCCCAGGCCGAAGTTTTCTTTGTCGGTGCCGCGTCCGGTGGGTCTGTTCAGTTGCTGCGAATTACTGGTGATGGAATTTGACCGTGAATTAGAGGATGATTACTGGTCGCTGCGTTTGGGCGAGCAGTTTCCTCGCGGCATGAGATTGTTGCGAGCCGAGCCGCTGTCTGCCGGCGTGAAGGTCCGGCCCGAGGCGGTAACGTATGAACTGGCGCTGACCGGCAAGGAACGGATCGGGATGGAAAAACGTCTTTCGGAGCTCGACCGGCTGGAGAAATGGGAAGTCCCGCGCCGCAGAGCGCCCTCAAGCCGAAAAAAGGAACCCGCCGGCGCTGTTGTTGACATCAGGGATCGTATCGGCAATATCGAGATATTACCCGGCGAGGAAAATGCGGGTTGTCTTTGCTTCACGCTGAAGACCGGACCGACGGGATTAATTGGCCCAGGACCGGTCCTGGAACTGCTGGGTCTGCGCCAAAAGTATGAAATCCTCGCAAGATTGAAAAGAACGAAGATTGAGTGTGAATTGTAGTCAGGAAGATGGGCCTGTCGGCCCAGCCTGCAATAAATGAAGGAACGCAATCGTATGACAAAGGAAATGTTGATAAACGCCCAGCCGGACGAGTGTAGAATTGCCATCGTTACCGACGGGGCTATGACCGAATTATATATCGAGCGAGCATCGAGTCTCTCGCGGGTCGGCAACATATACAAGGGGCGCATCACGAACGTCGAGCCGTCAATCCAAGCGGCGTTCGTCGATTTCGGCAGGCATAAACACGGCTTCCTTCACATCTCCGACCTGCACCCGCAATACTTTCCGGGCAAGCAGAAACAACTCGAGGCCGTCGGCAAGAAGCGTACCCGAAGGGATCGCCCTCCGATCCAGACGTGCCTTCAGCGAGGGCAGGATATTCTCATCCAGGTTACAAAGGACGGCATCGGAACGAAAGGCGCGACGCTGACGACGTACCTGTCGATCCCGGGTCGATACCTCGTGCTGATGCCGGGTTTGCAGCGACTGGGCGTATCGAGAAAGATAGAAGACGAAACCGCGCGGACGGAGATGCGTACGATCCTGGAGGACCTTAAGCCGCCGGAGAACCTGGGCTTCATCGTGCGGACCGCCGGGATGAACAGGTCCAGGCACGACCTCCAGCGGGACATGCATTACCTCGTCCGACTGTGGAAGAACGTCGAGCAGCGCAGCAGTCAGGCCCGCGCTCCGGCCGAGATATATCAGGAATCAGACCTGGTTATACGTACGATCCGCGACATCTTCAACTCGGACATCCGCCGGATCATCTGCGACGACGAAGCGGTTTCCTGCAAAGTCAAGGAGTTCCTGCGCCTGATCATGCCGCGAACGAACAATCGTGTTGACCTTTATACCGGCGAAGTCGGCCTGTTCCACGCCTTCGGACTGGAGCAGGAAATCGAAAAGATTAATACTCCCCGCGTATCGCTTCCGGCCGGCGGATCGCTGGTAATAGATCAGACCGAGGCCCTTGTGGCCATCGATGTCAATTCCGGACGGTATCGCGAAAGCACCGACGCCGAGACGATGGCGCTTCGTACAAACTCCGAGGCCGCTCACGAGATTCCCAGGCAACTGCGTCTGCGTGATCTCGGCGGAGTTATTATCATCGACTTTATCGATATGATCGAGGAGGGACACCGCCGCCAGATCGAGAAGATCCTCCGAACCGAGACCGGGAAGGACCGCGCCAGGACGAAAATACTGCGAACGAGCCGGTTTGGTATTGTCGAGATGACCCGCCAGCGCGTCAAGCCGTCGCTGGCCAGCGCTACTTCCTATTCGTGCCCGCATTGCGGCGGAGCGGGGCGGGTAAGGTCGCCCGAATCGCAGGCGCTTGCTGTAATGCGGACGCTGCGACTAGCCGCGAACGACGAGAACATCGCGCGCATCGAGGTAACCGTTACGCCGGCGGTGGCTGAGCAAATCCTCAACAACCACCGCGAAGACGTTACCGAATTGGAACAGGTCTCGCAGACACGCATACTCGTTCATGCCGAGTCGCAACTTTCCGCCGGCGATGTCCGGATTGCCTGCACCGATCCCCGTGGTGCGGCAGTCCAGTGGAAAGCAACTTCGGCGCTATCGGAAAGGCCCGAGGATATACCGACGCGGGAGGTAACACTCGCCGACCTGGCAGTCTTCCGCAAGCGATCGGCCGAGGTGCAGAAAGAGCCGACGGACGAAACAGCTCAGGTCGAACCGCCGGAAGAGGAAAAAAAGAAGAAAAAATCCCGCCGCGGACGCCGAGGCCGGAAAAAGAAAACATCCGCCGAAAAAACCGACAAGGACGATAAAGATACCTCCGATAAGACCGCTGCAAAGGAAGGCAAGGCCGCCGGCGAGGACGAGAAAGAAAAGGAAACAACCGACGCCAAAAGCAAAAAAACAAAGAAACGCCGCCGCCCTCGACGAAGCCGGAAGAAAAAAACTGCAACGGTAAGTAAAGAGTAGGAATGAAAAAAAGAATCTATTGACCGGTAGCAGGCCTGGACGAATTGAAGCAATTTTCAATTTCCAATTGTCAATTGTCAATTGGCATTTGGAAATTGGAAATTGTTCAAGGTTTGCAGTAGTCGATCAGGCGTGCGATTTCGCTTCTTAGTTCGTTTCGTGGCGTGATACGGTCGATAAAGCCGTGTTTCAGCAGGAATTCCGCCCTCTGGAAACCTTCCGGCAGTTCGATCTTGAGTGTATTTGCGATGACTCTCGGGCCGGCGAAACCGATCATTGCTTTCGGCTCTGCGATGACGACGTCGCCTAGCATGGCGAACGAGGCGCTTGTCCCCCCGGTGGTCGGATCGGTCAGGACGGAGATAAACAGTCCGCCGGCCTGGTCGAACCTTGCCAGTGCGGCGCTGGTCTTGGCCATCTGCATGACGCTCAGCGCCCCTTCGTGCATCCTTGCCCCGCCCGACATGCAGACGATAACCAGCGGAAGGGCGTTATCGGTAGCGTGCTCGATCAGCAGCGTGATCTTCTCGCCAACCACCGATCCCATCGAACCCATCAGGAAATCCCCGTCCATCACCCCGAGCGCCACGCGCCGCCCCTTGATGTAGGCGGCGCCGGTGGTAACCGCCTCGGTTGAGGACGTTTTTTTCTGCTCTATGCGCACCCTTTCGGCATAACTCTGACCGAGCCACTCGAAATGGAGCGGGTCGTCGGGGGCGATGTCGGCGAATAGTTCCTCGAACGTGTCGGGGTCCGTCAACTGCCTGATGCGCTCGGCGGCGCTGACGCGGAAGTGAGCGCCGCATTCCGGGCAGACCTCGAGGTTCTCTGCAACGGCCTTGCGGAACAGCATCGCCTCGCACTTCGGGCACCGCATCCATAGCCCGTCGGGCATATCGAGCTTCTTGCGGACCGGAGGTCCTTCCGTAGCCGGCGTGTATTGAAACGGTGTAATAGCGTC
>DAOVFI010000225.1 GCA_030673005.1 Planctomycetales bacterium | reverse complement strand
TTTTTCAGAAACTCCGCCCACATCGGATACATCGCCGCCGCCGCAGCCGCCTCGATCAGCAAAGCGGAAACTACCGCGAACTTGACCATCCTGCCCATCCGCCCGATCGTCCCGTCCGCGAAGACCTGCCCGGCTACGAGGCTCTCGCTGATGCTCAGGCCCCGCCCGGCCAGCAGTGCAAACATCGTCCCGAAGACCATAATCCCTAACCCGCCAAGTTGGATCAGCGCGAGGATAACCAACTGCCCGAATTGCGTGAACTCCGCGCCGGTGTCGCGGACGATAAGACCCGTTACACAGGTGGCGCTGGTGGCGGTGAAAAGGGCGTTAGTGAAACCGAGCGGATTTTCCTGCGGAACGGCCCTGGGCAGCATCAACAATCCCGTTCCGAACAGGATCACAATTACGAAACTGCCGATCAGGACCCATATCGGGTGTATGCCGGCGCCGGCGACCTTGAACTGAAAACCCACCGTACGTATCACCAGGGCGCCGAGGATGTACACCTGCGTGAAGACGACGTACACGGCGCCGGCAGAGAGAATTTTTATCCGAATCTGTCCGGTAATAATCGCCACCGCCGCCGTTGCCACTACGAGCATCAGGGCGAAGTCAATCCAGTTCTCGCGGAAGAATCTACGGCGCTGAGTACTGAGCAGCAAACGTGCGAATCTGTCCAGGACAAACGCCCCCAGCACGCAGGCCTGTACGATGTGCAGATAGACGATCGCTACCGGCGGCTCGTAGAAGCCGTGCTCGAGCGACAGCGCCGTGATTGCAGCGGCGGCCGCCAGGACCATAAGGACGTCGCAAAACGTCAATATCCGGCGGCGGAGCGCGAAGGGCCTGGCGGCTTGCTCATTATTTCCGTTCATTTTTTTTCGTCTGACCGCCGGCAGCCTGTAATACCTGAATTAACAGGTGGCGCAGTCAAGCAAGGTTGAGGCCTTTTGGCCTCAATCCTGCTTGGCCGTGGGCGCCTCTCGTTGCCGCTACGGACAGTCAATTATAGGTTTTTTTATAAACGTACCTGTTTGGCCCCGTCAGGCTTCGGACATGAGCTCAGCCGAACGGGGCGTTCGTTTTTAGACAGATTGGAACGGCCGGCTCCGTGGTCGTAGATTAGTCACGCATATTCGCGTGTGACTTCGGCGGGACGGTCCCACCGGCGACCGTTGATTAACACGTTGCGGTGTCGGAGCCGCATACGACGTAAGGAGCCGATCGCGAAATATTCTACCACGTACGTAGGCCTCGATGCACACAAAAAGGAACACGGCGCGGACTTCGGGTGCATCCGGCCTTAAACCGGGACGGTTACCTATATTATGCTTGATATGGCGAATTCACACCGTTGCACTTACGGTGTTAATTCGCCCAGTATAATGTCCCGGAAATCGGAACTTAAACTTGCAGCCTCCTTCTTTTGCGGCAACAATACGTGCTGTTGCTCCAGGCAGCCGGGGGCGAAGCCTATCTGGTGAGTATCGGGAAGCGAAATGGACCAACGACGAAAGGCATGGTTTGCCTGTAACGCCTGAATTTTATTAACACATGAGATAACAGATAAAGGAGTCGCAGGCATGAAAATCCAGGAGATTCAATTACGGGACCTTGTTGTCGAGGCATTCATATCCGAGCAAGTCAAGGCGATCGGCCAGACGGTCGGCGACGGCCTGGCTGTCAACGCCCTTTCCGGCGGCGTGGACTCGGCCGTGGTAACGCTGCTGGGACACCGCGCGCTGGGGGATCGGCTCAAGACGTATTTCATCGAGAACGGACTGATGCGGGCCGGCGAACCGCAGTACATCGTCGATGTCTTCGCCGCCCTCGACGTGAAAGTAGAGATTATCGACGCCAAAGAGCAGTTCTTCTCAGCCTTGGCCGGCGTAACGGACCCCGAAGAAAAACGCGACAAGGGCATTACGCAGGTCTTCTATAAGGATGTTTTCGGGAAACTGGTCAAAGATTGCGGCGCGAACGTACTCTTGCAGGGCACGAATTATACCGACGTCGAGGAAACGGTCGCTGGCGTCAAGCGGCAGCACAATATCCTCGCGCAACTCGGTATCGACACCGAGAAAGCCTACGGCTACAAGGTTCTCGAACCGATTATCCGGTTGCGTAAGCCTGCGGTCCGCGAGGTGGGCAAGGCCCTGGGGCTGCCGGAAGAAATTTTCACCCGTCCGCCTTTCCCAGGCCCGGCCCTGGCGACACGGGTAATCGGCGAGGCCACACCGGAGCGAATCGCACTGGTGCGAGCGGCCACGACTATCGTGGAGGCGGAACTGGCCGATTCCGGCGCGTTTCAATACCTTGCCATCCTCCACGCCGACAAAGTTACCGGCCTTCGCGACGGCAAGCGCGACTTCGGCCATCAGATCGAAGTCCGCTGCTGGGACAGTGAAGACGCCGTAACCGGAACGCCGACGAACCTTCCGTTCGAGACGCTCCGCAAGATAGCCGACCGTATCACGGCCGAAGTCCCCGGCGTCGTCAGCGCTACCTACAACATCACCACCAAACCGCCTTCGTGCATCGAGGCGGTGTGATTATTGTTTCATGCCCGGTCAGCGGGTCTTGATAGTGGACAGGGAGAGGCATATAATCTGTTATGTACTTCGAGATAGTCGGTAAGATAGAGAACGTTGAGACAATCGCCCTGGAAGGCCGAATTCGGGACATCATGCGCGTTCGCAAGCAGTTCGGTGCCGGGCGCTGGCGCAAGCTCAAGGGCATCGCAAGGGTGCGGCTCCGGAACGGCGAAATCCGTCGGGCCGAGGTCCACTGGTACGAAGCACACGGCGTCGGACGAAGAAAGATGAAAATCAAGAGACTCTTGGCGAAGAAGTGATGACTATGGAAAAGAAAAAGCAGAAGTTCGCGCTTTGCGTAAGGAACGAGGACTGTGAAGACCTGGAACCTCACAAGGTCTATCAGGTCATCCCTGACGCACGTGCCGCGAAAGACGGCTATCTGAGAATCGTGGACGAATCCGGCGAAGACTACCTGTATCCCGAATCATACTTCGTCCTCGTCAGGCTCCCCCGCAAAGCGCAAGAAGCCCTGCTGGTCGTCGGGTAACGCCCGCGGTTGGTGAAGTCCGCTGCTGGGACAGCGAAGACGCCGTTACCGGCACTCCGACGAACCTGCCGTTCGAGACGCTCCGCAAAATAGCCGACCGTATCACGGCCGAAGTCCCCGGCGTCGTCAGCGTTACCTACAACATCACCGCCAAGCCACCCTCGTGCATCGAGGCGGTGTAGTGGCTCGATAAGAACACCGTGGCGCACGGCCTTCCGGTTCCTTTGTTCCAGGCCCTTGACAAACGCGGCGGGATTCACTATGTACTGATGACCTGTTCAGGTCTTTTCGGCCCAGCCGGGCCACGACAGGCAGGTCGCCGAATCAGAATCCGCAGCCAAGAGGAATAGGGAAAAGGACTATGCCGAAACATGCTGACATCGACAAGGTAATGATTATCGGTTCGGGGCCGATTGTTATCGGGCAGGCGTGCGAGTTTGATTATTCCGGCACGCAGGCGTGCAAGGCGCTCCGCGAACTCGGCTACAAGATCGTGCTGGTCAATTCCAATCCGGCCACCATTATGACCGATCCGGGCATGGCCGACGTAACGTATATCGAGCCGCTGACGCTCGAGGTCATGACGCGGATCATCGAGGCCGAACGCCCCGACGCGCTGCTGCCGAACCTCGGCGGGCAGACCGCGCTGAACCTCTCGTCGGAACTTCACAAGGCCGGCGTGCTGGACAAGTACGGCGTGAAGGTCATCGGCGTGCAGGTGGACGCCATCGAGCGCGGCGAAGACCGCATCGCCTTCAAAGAGACGATGAATAGCCTCGGTATCGAGATGCCTCACAGCACAGCCGTTTATAACATTGAGGATGCCGAGAAGGTGGCTGACGAACTTGGCTATCCCGTAGTAATTCGCCCTGCCTATACTATGGGCGGTACCGGTGGGGGGCTGGTGTATAACGTCGAGGAACTCCGCGTCGTCGCCGGAAGGGGCATCGCCGCAAGCCTCATCGGGCAGATTCTCGTGGAAGAATCCGTCCTCGGCTGGGAGGAACTGGAACTCGAGGTCGTCCGCGACGCGAAGAACCAGTTGATCACGGTCTGTTTCATCGAAAACGTCGATGCGATGGGCGTCCACACGGGCGATTCCTACTGCACCGCTCCGATGCTGACCATCAGCGCCGAACTCCAGCAGCGACTCCAGGATTATTCATACAAGATCGTCGAGGCCATCCAGGTTATCGGCGGGACGAACGTCCAGTTCGCCCACGACCCCAAGACCGGGCGCGTCGTGGTAATCGAGATTAACCCGCGAACCAGCCGGTCATCGGCCCTGGCGTCGAAGGCTACGGGGTTTCCGATAGCGTTAATCTCGGCCAAACTGGCCGGCGGGATGACGATGGATGAGATTCCCTACTGGCGCGACGGCACGCTCGAAAAGTACACGCCGTCGGGCGACTACGTGGTGGTCAAGTTCGCCCGGTGGGCCTTCGAGAAGTTCCACGACGCCGTGGATCAACTCGGCACGCAAATGAAGGCTGTCGGCGAGGTTATGAGCATCGGAAAGAATTACAAGGAGGCATTCCAGAAGGCCATCCGGTCGCTGGAAGACGGCAGGATGGGCCTGGGCTTCGCCAGGGATTTTAATGAACGACCGTTAGACGAATTGCTGGAGATGCTCCGCGAGCCTACCAGTCAGCGGCAGTTCATTATGTACGAGGCCATCCGAAAGGGCGCTACG
>DAOVFI010000021.1 GCA_030673005.1 Planctomycetales bacterium | reverse complement strand
TCGACCGAGCGGCGCGAAGTTATGGAAGGCGCCGATTACATCATCAACTGTATCGAGGTCAGCGGCGCAGACTGCGTCCGTCTCGACAACGGCATCCCGGCCAAGTACGGCGTGGACCAGTGTATCGGCGACACGATCGGTCCGGGCGGACTGTTCAAGGCCCTGCGGACTGTGCCAGTCTGGCTGGAGGTGCTCGCAGACGTCGAAAAACTCTGCCCGTCGGCGTGGGTTCTGAATTACACCAACCCGATGAGCATAATGTGCCTGTCCGCCGCCCGCGCGAGTTCCGCCAAAGTCGTCGGCCTGTGCCACAGCGTCCAGGGTACCAGCCACCTCCTGGCCGATTACATGGACGTCCCGTATGCCGAGATGACCTGGAGATGCGCGGGGATCAATCACCTGGCGTGGTTCACGGAACTGTCCCGAAACGGCGAAGACCTTTATACGCTGCTGTTCGAGCGGGCCAACGACCCGGCAATCTGGGAAAAAGACCCGATCCGCTTCGACATTATGCGGCACTTCGGACGGTTCGTAACCGAATCCAGCGGCCACTTCAGCGAGTACGTGCCGTACTACCGCAAGCGACCCGAACTGATTCAGGAATACTGCCGGAGCGAATACCGCGGACAGGGCGGTTTCTACGCCGACGAGTGGCCCGGCTGGCGGAAGGACTGCGACGAGCGCCGACGCGATGTCATCGCCGGGAAGATCGAACTGGAATTCAAGCGATCCCGGGAGTACGCCAGTTACATCATCGAGGCGATGGAGACCAACCGCCCGTTTATCATTTATGCCTCGGTGCCGAACGCCGGCCTGATTACGAATCTCCCGGATGACGGCGTCGTCGAGGTAGCCTGCGTGGTGGATCGGCGGGGAGTAACGCCGACGCATTTCGGCCGGCTTGAGGGGCAACTGGCGGCGCTGTGCGACTGGAATATGCGGATGTTCGACCTGGCGGCCGAGGCGTGCATAAACCGCAGCCGGGAACTGGCGGCACAGGCCCTCATGCTCGATCCGCTCACCGCCGCCGTCTGCTGCCCGGCAGAGATAAAACGAATGACCGAAGAACTCTTCGAAGCCCAAAAGGACTTCCTGCCGGGATTCTGACAGAGCAATGGATTATCCTATTTTATAGGTTAACTGCCTTTTCGTAGGTTATATATAATGATATAATTCTGGTTGTGCACATTCTTTGCTTCATCCTCTTGAAAGGGAAGGGCAATATGAAATTTACGCGAATAACAGTTCAGCCGGACCAGATGGGTGGCGTTCCCTGCATTCGCGGATTGCGCATACCTGTTGCTACTGTCGTTGAAATGGTAGCCGACGGGATGCCGGAGGGAGAAATCATGGCTGCATATCCTGATCTGGAAGCGGAGGACATTCGCGAGTCGCTGTATTTTGCGGCCGAAACCGTCAGAGAACGTGAAATCCCGCTGGTCCGGACTGCGTGAAATTCCTGATAGACAACGCGCTGTCGCCTGTTGTTGCGGAAGGTTTGCGACAGGTGGGACATGATGCCGTGCACGTCCGTGATTACAATATGCAAGCGGCACGAGACGAAGAGATTTTTGATCTTGCCGCTCGCGAGGATCGTATCGTCGTTTCAGCGGACACCGATTTCGGCACGCTTCTGGCTTTAAGGCAGGAGGTAAAACCTTCTGTAATCTTGTTTAGGTGCCCATCAGATCGTCGCCCCGAAGTTCAAACGCAACTGTTGATGGCAAACTTACCGCATCTGCGTGATGTGCTGGAGCAAGGAAGTGTGATCGTTTTTAAAAAAGAGCGCGTACGCATACGCCTGCTTCCTATCGGCGGCGAGAGAGCAGCCCCCTGATATTGACTGAGCATGACGTGAAAATCGATCTTTCAGGAAAAATCGCTCTGATAACGGGCGCGTCGGGGCAACTTGGGCGGGTTATGACCCGGACACTTGCACGTTGCGGCGCGGACGTGGTCATCCATTATCATCGCAATCAGTCCCAGGCCGATGAACTGCTCGCGGAAATACGGAAAATCGGCGTCAACGGTTGTGTCGTGCAGGCCGACGTTACGGACGCCGAATCGGTAACGCAAATGCAGCGAGACGTCGCCGAAAACCTCGGCCAGCCGGACATCATCGTCAATAACTCCGTTATCTTCTTCGATTGGACGGGCGTGCTCGACCAGCCCATTGAGGATTTCGACAGTTCGTATCGCTCAAGCGTCCTGCATAACGTGCTGATGATCAAGACGTTCGTCCCGGCAATGATTGAGAAGCGCTGGGGACGGGTCATTGGCATCAACACCGAGTGCGCCATGGCGTGCGAGCCGAACCAGTCGGCGTATGCTTCGGGCAAGCGCGGCATGGATGCGGTGCTGCGCGTCCTGGCAAAGGAGGTCGGTGAATATCAGATTACAGTAAATCAGGTCGCCCCCGGCTGGGTTATCACCGAAAAAGAACGCGATAAAGGTATCGAACAGGGCGGCGATTACACCGACAGGGTCCCTTTGAAACGGCGCGGGACCGACCAGGACGTCGCCAACGCCGTAGCGTTTCTCGCTTCCGATTTGGCGGCCTTTATCAGCGGCGTATATCTGCCCGTCTGCGGCGGAAAGGTCATGCCGGCAATATGATGTGGTGGCACAGGTTTGTAACCTGTGTCAGCCCCACAGGTTACAAACCTGTTCCACCATGCACAGGTTACAAACCTGTTCCACCCGCAGATTCAAGGTTGACAGAGTACTACCAGGAGAGCCGATGCAAATCAGAAAGATGAAACCCGAAGACATGGAGTGGATCATCGCCATTACCGAATCGGCCTGGAATGAAAACACACTGCACAAACTCCTTGAGGATCGTTACGGCCTCATAGGCGCCAAAGGCTGGAGGCAGAGAAAGGCCGACGAGGTGCAGGTCTTTTTCGGCAGGATTCCGGACAACGTTATCGTCGCCGTTGAGGACGGTAAGGTCGTCGGATACGCCGCGTTCACGATAGACGCCGAAGATGCTGTCGGAAACGTGCAGGATAACGCGGTCGATCCGGAGTATCAGGGGCGGGGGATAGGTTCGGCCTTGAATAAGTGGATACTGGATCATTTCCGCGACGAGGGCGTCAGGATCGCCCGTGTCGGCACGCTCCTGCACGACAAGGCCGCCCGAAGAGTTTATGAGAAAAACGGTTTCGAGGAACTGGCCAGAACAATCCATTATTCCATGCGGCTTTAAAACCCAATCATGCCTCTGGTATGTCCGGTAATCTTCGTAAGATTGTAAATCGTAACGAGCGATTGAGTTACGCTATAACCAACCGGTCATTTGGGCGAGTTGCCTTGCGTAATCGACGTAATCCGGCCAAGCTACGTCTGACGGGACGCCGTGGTCGCATCCGGGGATGTACCCGCCGTCTTTGACGACCGGTTCGATGCGTTTGAGTTCATCGCGGATAACCTGCCCGCCCTTGGCCATTGCCCGTTTATCCACGCCGCCGCAGTAGGCCATTTCGTGTCCGAACTGACGCCGAAACTCGTTGATGTTGTTATGGGCCGCCACCTCGATCGGGTCGCAGACGTTAATGCCGGACTCGATCCAGAGTGGAATCAACTCTCCGATGAAGCCGTCCGAGTCCATATCGACTATCGGACAGCCGGCAGAGGTCGCCTGGCGGGTCCAGCGGCGCCAACTGGGCATGCAGAATTGTCGCGTCATCTCCGGCGAGATCATCGCCTTGGCCTTGTAGGCCATGTCTTCCGACATGGCGACGACGTCCGGTACGACGTGCTCTAAAACCCGTCCGAGCATGGTCGCTACAAAGTCGCTCCAGAACTCAGCCATCTCGGTTACCAGGTCGGGCTGCTCGATCATCATGAAGCACAGCCCCTCGAACCCGCACCATTCGCGCATCTGCCAGAACGGCCCTGAAAAGCAGGCTTCTAAAAGGTAGTCGCGGTCGGCGGTTTTTTTACACCGCTGCTCATAGTCATCAGGAAACCGTCCGGCTGCATCGACATCGTAACGGCCTTTCATTTCCTCCCAGTCGTCGCGATTTTCCACCGGGCACTTTATCCATCGCCGCGTGACGAAATCCTTCGGGTTTCGCAGGTATGTTACGTCGAACTCGTCCGAGATTTCGCAGATATTACCCTTCCAGTCCTGGACGACGTAGTGGCCGTTCTTATGCTCGAGCACCTTTTCGGCGAACTTGGGGATCATGCAGAAGTCCACGCCGAGCGGGACTTGCGGCTGTGTCTGTTCGGGCTGGATGCCGAGCGTTTCAAGCAGATGGCCGAACCAGTCCGCCTTCTCGATGTTTTCGGGAAATCCCTGGCTTTTCCACGCCTTCAGTGTCGATTCTCTCGGATTGCCCGGCTTGAATGGTATCTTGTCGGGCGACCCGAACGTAAGCGTTTCAATGTATCGCTGTCGTGGGTTCACTTATCCGTTCTCCGAATGACTACTGCTCTGTTGCAACTTAATTACAGGGTGGCACGGTCAAACGAAGTTTGGCCGTGGTCGGCGCTATGCAATGGCGAGTCACACGGCCAAGCCTCACTTCCTGCCTGGCGGCAGGAAGTGTGGCTTGACCGTGCCACCCATACCCGGCAATTTATGTGTAACAGATTACTACTGCTGAATCGCTTCAGACGACTGCATGACGCCGACCAGTGTACCACGGATTTCCCACAGCCGTCTGCCTCTCTGCGCCGATAAAAACATTCATTTTTACCTTGCCGTTAGTTTCCTGTTAGGGTAATTTGCGAAAGTCAAATGGACACACAGCGGAAACTTAGAATCCTTGCGGACGATTCGCGATACGATCTTTCCTGCGCGTGCGGTACGAAGGACGGTAACCACCGCCGACGCGGGTCCGGTGGTGTATGGATGTACCCGGCGTCGCTGCCCGGCGGGGGAGCGTCTATCATGCTCAAGACGCTGCTGTCCAACTCGTGTGTCAACGACTGCCGGTACTGCCCGCTGCGAAACGACCGGGACATCCGCCGCTGCACACTCGCCCCGGAAGAGGTAGCCGACGTCTTCATGGAATACGTCCGTCAGCGGAAGGTCTTCGGATTGTTTCTCACCTCTGCCGTCATCCGTAACCCGGACTATACAATGGACCGGATGACGGCGGCCGCCGAAATCCTCCGCCGCAGGTTCCGCTATCGCGGTTACCTTCACCTGAAGATTATCCCCGGCGCATCCGACGCCGCCATTGAGAAGGCGTTGTCGCTTGCCAGTACCGTTTCGCTTAACGTGGAGGTGCCGAAGCGGTCTGCCCTCTCGGCGCTGTCGAAAATGAAGGATTTCGACCGCCACATCGTCCGCCCGATGAAACTAATCAGCAACCTTACCTCGCCGGGCAGCCGTTTTGCCCGTGTCAAGCAGACTACCCAGTTCATTGTCGGTGCGTCGGACGAAACCGATTCGGACATAGTCCGCGCGACCTTCGGCCTCTACCGCCGGCTGCGGCTGAATCGCGTGTACTTCAGCGCCTACCAGCGCGGCCTGGGCGACCCGTCGCTGCCCGGCGAGCGGAACGTCCCGTCCGATCCCGATGCGATCCTTACCCGTGAGCATCGCCTCTACCAGGCGGATTTCCTGATCCGCAAATACAAGTGGGACATCGAGGACATCTTCTTTGAGGGTGACGGCAGCCTTTCGCTTGAGATCGATCCCAAGCAGCGGTGGGCCGAGAGGCATCCGGAGTTTTTCCCCGTGCGTGTCTTATCCGCCGGAAGGGACGCGCTGCTGCGCGTGCCGGGCATAGGCCCGATTACTGCCGGACGGATTATCAAAACACGCCGCCAAGGTGCAATCACCAGCCTCAAAGACATCGGCCTGCGCGGGAAACGCCTGCAAAAGGCATCGAAATATGTTGTAATGGCGTAAGTAAAAGTCGTAGGGTGCGGGAGGTTCTGTTCCCTGCACACCGAAACGCTCATTTGCTAATCGTGGTGTGCTACCTGCTTTTTCAAGGAAGGCGTTGAGGAAATTCTGAACTTGCAGCCAAAAGGCTCACAGGCGAAGTCGTATCAGGTTAAACAGGTCAGGAAAGTGATTTTAAAGTATAGACTCGCAGGTATTAATGATGAGCAAATATGAGATAATCATTTATTGGAGCGACGTGGATGAGTCGTTTATTGCCGAGGGTCCGGAACTGCCTGGCTGCGCCGCAGACGGAGCATCCTATCAAGAGGCGCTCGCTAACGCAGAGGTCGTCATCGCCGAGTGGATAGAAACGGCAAAGGAACTGAACCGGCCGATTCCCCAGCCAAAAGGACGTCTGCAATTCGCATAGTCGTAGGGTGCGGGAGATTCTTTATCCTGCACCTGTCTGCCTGCCTGCCGGTAGGCAAGCCGACAGGCAGGCACCGAATCGCTATAATATAGTAGTAAAGTTTTCTGACTGCCGCCTTGCAATTGCCGATGTATAAATATGAGAAACTGCTGGACCGGGATGTCCGGGTTTAATCGAAAGTGCAGTTTTCGTAGGAGATACATGGTGAACACAGGATCCTTTGGAGCATGGGGGCGGCCTGGAACCGTAACGAAACTGGCGTTGGCGTTGTCTCTTATCGGTCTTCTGGCGATGGTCGGCTGTTCGACCGGTCGGGACGCCGGATGGTCTATGAATCAGCGCGCCCTTCTCGGCGCTATCGAGCAGTTCCGCGACCTTGCCGGCAAGGACGCGCCGGGCGCGTTCTCGCGCTTCATGGACCCCGGGACATCCGAGGTGTTCGACGAGGTTACCGCCTGCGGCTGGGTTGAGTCGCACCCCTTCGGCCTGCCGGAGGGACTGTCGAAACGCGTGTGGTCGTTCTTTTTCAACACCTCTCTGTACGGCGTGCAGTACACCGGTCCGCAGAACGCGCTGGTGGCCTTCTACAACCCCTGGAGCGACGTGGTCGTGATAACCATGTGGAGCACCGACGGGAAGTGGATGTTCATCTCCGACGCCGAGGTCCTGGCGGGCGATTTTCTCCGCAAGGCGGGCCGACCGCCATATCTCGGCGTGCCGCTGTGGAAGCGCGGCGAGCAGCTTCCCCTGACGGCGGTCGCCGACGCCGACTACCGCACGATCCGGGCGTTCCACGATGTATTCAAGCCGATGCTCCCGCACGCCCCGGCCAAAGACAGGAAACTGTCCGCCGACGAAATCAAGGCGCTCTCGAAAAAAGCCTCCGACTGGCGAAAGCACCTGCCCAACCTGAAAAACCAGAAACTCTTGGACGCCAACTACCTCTCGGCCGGACTGATGCTGAACAGGAACTTTGCCTCGATAGACACGTTCGGCAAGGATGCCAGGTTCGCGTCGATTTACAAGGAGTGCGTCTCGACCCTGGAGCGCCTGCAGAACGGGCAACTTGAGAAAGTCCTTGCCACGGCCGACGAGACGCCCGCCCAAACGCGAAAGGCGCTCGCCGAAGAGATGACCGATAAATGGAACCGCGTGAGCCTCGTTTCGTTCGCCGACTCGAAGGCGTGCCGGTTCGTCTTTCTCCAGACGGATAAAAAGGCGGATTATTACCTGTGCTTTACGTATCGTCCCGGCGCTGCGAAGAATCAGTGGCGCCTGCGGCGAATCGACCTGATTAACCACAAGGCATACTATCGCGACAAGATGGGGAAAAAGGAAGGTGCGAAATGAGACTGAAATGCAAGTTGAACCTGTCGGCGGCGGCTATCCTGGCCGCGGTAGTGTTTCTGGCGGCGTCCCGGGCGGACGCGCAGAGGTACGACCTGGCGACATTCCACAAGTATTCGGGAAACACCTCGACGACCGCGACGCCGGCGGCGCCGGCGCCGAAAACCCCGAGCGCCGGGGGCAGCGCGCTGGACACAGCCGGTACGGTCGCAGGGCACTCCGGCACAGGCCAGATCATAACCGAGGCCGGGAATGCGGCACTGGACAGAGCCAACTCCGCAGCGGCAAGCGAGCTCCGCAACACGCCGTTGAAGAACCGCCTCAGGGCACAGGGATTTACCGGCAAGACGGGCACAAAGGGTGGTCATCTCCAGAAGATCAGGAAGGACCTGATCAAGAAGGCCCCGGGCGCAAAGAACCTCTCCAGGTGGACCAAGGCAGTCAAGTGGCTTGGTCGGCTCGCAAAAGCGATTGACATTGTCTCCCCTGTTTCACGGATGGCCGGACATATCTGTGAAGGCGACTGGAGCGGCGCGGGGTGGGCCGCGGCGGACGAAGGCTCGAAGAAATGGGCCACTACGAAGGGCGCGGCGCTTGGTGCAGCCGGTGGCACCTTCGTCGCCGGTCCTCCCGGCGGCGTTGTCGGCGGGATAGCCGGGGCGGCGGCCGCCGATGAAATCTATAGCCGCACCGGCGCTGTCGCGTATGACAAGGCCGCCCAGGCCTCAAAGGACAGGGAAACCTTCGATCGTCTCGCCGGACACCGCATGCGCGACCGATACGTACGAGGACATCGCACGCGCGTCCGCACGCACGTTCCGACAATGGGCGGCAAGCCGCCGCCTCCTCGCCCGACGGTCAGGACCGGATGCCGCTGCGGTAGAGGCAGGTAAGCACGCTGAAGCCGACCCGCATCCCGCAGGCGGCGTCGCCTGAATTATTGCCGTGCGACTATGCGAATAAACTGTCTGGTCCCCGCACCGGCGGGCAGGGCGATTTCGCCGCTGGTTTCGATGGTCAGTTTGTGCTTGCCGGAGAGTTCTCAGCCGGTTGACTCTGTGGGGGAAAATGCTTGTCAATCGCGGTTTTGACTTGCTCGTCGTAGGCTTTGATTTCCTTTTCCAGTTCTTCGGTGGTAATCACGTCCCAATTGGGCTTGGGAACCAACCGGTTAATTTCTCTAGTTTTGTCGAGAGACCACCCTTTCTGCCGTCCCCAAACCAGTGATGCATGTGCCCAATCATCCCCAAGTATAAAATATCGTAACATGGACAGAATCACTCGATCTGTTTCTTTCCGAATAAGCTCGGGTAGCGGCGTTGGTCGTTCGGTGATAACCCTGTCATATAGTTGAAGCCATGCATCAACCTCACGGCCTGCATCATCACCCAGCAGATACTTGAGCCGTTCACAAGTTTCTTCTGAAAACTGCTTCAGTCGTAAGCCGGAGAATCGGGCTTTAGAGGCGATTCTATCTCGCATAATTGGTAATGCTGCTCGGGGAAGATTCATCTGATCCAATGCTTCGATGCAGTTAGAGTTTTTGCACAGAGCGTATCGCATCAGGATCGGTACGGTTTCGTATTTCTTATGCTTGGCGAGAATTCGGGCAGCATCCGAGGCCAGGTACCACCGCGGTTGGTGGCGCAGCAAGCGGGACAATCGTTCCGCCGTATCGGCAGAGTTTCGTCTGGCAAGCGCGGCAATGCCCATCTGACGCCAGTCGCCGATATACGACCAATTGTCTGATAACCGCATGGAAGGCTTTGTCCAGTCCGCTTCTTCCAGTCCCTGCCGGATAAGTTCGAAATCAGAATCTTTTCCGCGCAATTCAAGATACCCAACCGCTGCCGCCTTCTCGAACGGGCCGTCTCCTTTAACCGACATCTCCATTAACGGATACCAAAGGAAGTACACGAAAACTACGTATGCGGCAACGGCTCCGGCAAAAGTCACACCCAACGTCAGGCGTTTTGCCCTGGAACCCGACTTTGCAACGCGGAAGCAGGCAGGGATCGTCAGCCAGGTCAGAACAGTCAGCAGCGGAAGTTTGATTACGCCGACGAGCGACTGACGGCCGGTATTTCCATAGCGATTCGGAAGACTGACCGTCCATCCGGTTGCCCAGAGGTAATCCAGCACAAAGAAAGAGACGGCGCTTACAGCCACCACCCCGCCCACAATCCATGCAAGGTTTTTCCAGCGTAGTTTGCGTTGAAGTAACATTTCAGCAAGGCCGAGAATGAGTAAGGGCAGTGTCGCTATTAGCACCGCAAGGATCTCGCTGTGTACCCCTATAGTGATTCGGGACAAGACCTGCTTGATAGCGAATGAAGCGACTGCAAGGATCAGCATGACCAGAACATGCCGCCAGTTCCACCGTTTCACCGCAGCGGGAATGAACAACGCGATACTGATAAGGATTAGAAATCCCCATGGGTTGTTGAAAAGGCATCTGATTTCTGACAGGATTTCGAAGTGATCGAGAATGAGAATCGGGATCAGCAGGAGCAAAGCAATCAACCAGGTCGGCAAATAGTAGAGTGCCCGACGAATTCCGCGGGAACGCTTTAGCGGCGTGTTGCTTTGAGCCTTCATTACGTTCATGTTGCCCGTGTTATCGTCTTCCGTCATTTTGATCTTCCGCCGCTTTAATCTCGCCATTAATCCTACATGGTCTAACGAACCGGCGAAAGGGCTCGGATAAACTGTCGCATACCAGCCTCGGCAGGTAAGGCAATCGGGTCGCTGGTTTCGACGGTCAGTTTGTGCTTATCGGCCTGGCGGCGGGCGAGGGGTAATTCGGCAGCGACGGCGGCGGGGGTTTTGTAGAGAATCAACGAACCTGCCGTTCGACTTTGCTCACGGCAGGCGGGGGCGAGAAGCATTCGGTTTTCGCGGATTATTTTCTCGGCTGGTGCGACTGCGCGAGCGGTTATTACGTCGAACCGACCTCGGTATCGGTCGATATGTCCCAGTTCCCTGCTCCGACGGGCGGCGACCTCCACACGTCCGGACAGGCCCAGTTCCGCCGCCGCCATTTCCACAAACGCGGCCTTCTTCTGATTGGATTCAATCGCGGTCAGACGCAGATCAGGCAAGGCCACAGCCAGCACGATTCCAGGAAGCCCCGCGCCGCAGCCAACGTCGGCAAGACGAATTTCTCCGGAAAATATACCAGGCCAGGCCAAAAGCACGGACAGGGAATCGGAAAGGTGCTTGATATAGAAATCATCGAGAGTAACCTGCCCCATTAATCCGGCAGCGGCGTTGTGTGCGAGAATCAGGCGGTAATAATGCTCGTAACTTTGAAGCGCCCCCGGCCAGGCGTCAGACGCCAGGCCGCAGGAAAGCCAGAATTCGCGAAATTCACACTCGTAATTCACAGCAATACGTGGCACGGGCGTCTCGCCTACCGGCAGGCAGGTCTCGCCCGTGGTCGTTCAGTTTTGACGTAACTTTGTGGAATTTTCCCCGCCTTTGCCGGGACTCCGTTTCACTCCGTCCCGGCCTACTCCTACGCCCTCTCCTTACCATTGTGGCGTATCTTCGTGTCCTTCCTCCTCATCGGCTTCCTCCCCAGCGTCCTCGTCTTCATCTTCGTTGTATTTCCACTTGTCGGACTCGCTCATGTCGTCCAGTTCTCGCTCCATGGCCTTGAAGAGTTTGTCCTGCATGGGCGCGAGTTTCTGGTAGTAGCCCAGTGTGGCCTGGTAGGCCTCGACCATCTGGTTGATTTTGATGAGTTGCCACTTGAGGAGGCATTGCGGCTCCTTGATGTCGCCGAAGGGGTCGCAGGAGAAACTTATCCGCCCCTGCTCGTCGCGATGAAAATGTTCACATTCACGGCATTGAATCATAACGTTCGGCTCCCGGTGTTTCTTCGGTTACATGATACTCATTCGCAAACTCTTCCGCCAGTCCGTTAATACTACAACGCGGCTTCTTTCATACAAACGACCTTTTTCAGCCTTTCCGCTCCCGTATTTTTCATCTGCAAATCCGCGAAGGCGTGTTAGGCTCTGCCTGAAAAGTCTCTTCGGGCTGCAAATTCCTATTTTTGTTTCTGGTCTGCGTCAGCGAAACAACGGAATATTCAACAATATGCCGTTATTTCGCTTCCTTGCCAGAAACAAAAATAGAAATTTTCGCTTCCAAACATACTTTTCAGACAGAGCCTAGTTTTTTTGGGTCGGTGTGGGTTATAATATTCAGATTATTTGCTCAATCGGTTGATGTATATCGTATATAAGGTTTAACCGGTCTGCCGAAGGGCGGTTTCTGAACGGGAAATGTTACGTTCCGGGTCTCAATATTCGGATCTGCGAGCAGGTGGAGGTTTTTGCAGTGAGAAAAATTCGGTGCTTTGCGGTAGTTCTGGCGGCGTTGGTACTCTGGTCTGCGGTCGGTGCTGATTCACCGGGCGAGGGCGGATTGCCGCGTACGGGTCTTCGTGTCGGTCAGGCTGGTTCCATGCCGGCAGAACATGCCTCTCTTACCAGGCCGATTCAACCGGCGCCCGCCACGCAGCCGGCGATGTATTTCGATCAGATACGCCGCAAGGCCTTCAAGCAACTTCTGAAAGGGCGGTTTTCCGAAGGCGCGGCGCTGCTGGACGCCGCCTGGACTATCCAGGCCGATGATTCGGTAGCCAGGGCCAGGGCATTGACGAACGAGTACCTCAAGATTCGCCAAAAGGCGGATGCCGAACGGAAGGCGGAATTTGACGCCGCCGTCAGACACGTCCGAATGGCGAGACTGGCGGAAAAATACCGCCCCGAACTCGTCAAAGCGAAACTGCCCGGTAAAGTCCCGGACAATCAAGCCGAAAATCTACCGGAAAATCTCGCCGAAAAACTCTGGGACAATCTCAAGGACATCGTCGATGACGTCTCGTCGGCGGATGAGTTAATTACCGTCGATTCGACATCCAGACCGGCGAAGGTTCGCGAGGAAGCCTTTAAACATATGGATAGCGCAACCGAGAAGATCGCTTCGGCCTGCGAATCGGTTACCGATCGTGAAGGCGACTGGCCTGATGCGTTCCGTGCGTCGGCGGATCGGCTCCGGAACGCCCTTGCCGGATATCGCAAGGCGTGGCGGTCTGCGAATCGGTCCAATAACCGTCGGGTTCTGAAAACGGCATCCGAAAAGGTACAAGACGCACTGATTGACATCAGCGTGCTGGTTTCGCGCAAGCCGCTTACGGCGGCGCTGGGCCACGCGCGAGAAGCAAAGAAACTGACGGACGATTCGGAATCATTAGGCCGGCAGGAGTGGATCAGGCGCCTCATTCGCGATGCCGATAAGCGCGGAAAGGAACTGATTGATAACGGCAAGTGGGTCGATGCACTGATGATTTACGGCAGCGGGGGGCTTACCGGTCTGGACGAGGATAGCGTCGCCTTTAAAGACATGCTGAAAAAGGCGAATCGGCATGTCCGCATGATTAACATTTACGGCGGAAACGGACTTAACCGGGACAACAACAACGGTAATTCCTCGAAGCCGCAGACTACCAAACCGGCAAACGGCGACGGAAGCGACTCTTCGATCGACCAGCCAAGATGGCGCGATATGATCGTCAGAATCGACACCGCCATGGTCCGTGACGCCATCGAACAGATTGACGACAATTACGTCAAGGAACCGGACCACAGGAAGATCGGCATAGCAGGTCTGAATGCGGTCCGGATTCTCATCGAGACCAAACAGGCCGGTGAAACACTCAAGATCCTGAAAGACGAGAAAAAACGCAAGGCCTTCCTGGAGAGCATCGACGGGCAGATAAAGTACCTCCGGGGAATCAGGACTGTCGATCAAAAACACGTCAAGGACGCTCTGCACCACATTCTGGACAGCAACGCCGAGACGCTCGAAATCCCGCCCGAGATAATCGACATGGAGTTTGCCGAGGGCATGCTAACGGCCCTGGACAGGTTCACGTCGATGATCTGGCCGTATCAGATAGATGATTTTCGCAAGCACATCGACGGGGCCTTCACCGGTGTCGGGATCAAGATACGCAAGGAACCGGGCAAGCCTATCGAGGTGGTTACGCCGCTGCTTAATTCGCCCGCACTCCGCGCCGGAATCCGTGCAGGCGACTACATTGTCCGTGTGAACGGGAAGAAGACCGAGACGATGATGCTCGAACGGGCGGTGAAACTGATTACCGGCAAGAAGGGCACCACCGTTACGCTGACGATCCGGCGCACCGGCAGGAGCAAGCCGTTTAAGGTGCCCATCAAGCGCGATACAATACGCATCCGGACTATCAAGGGCTGGCGCCGTCTTCCCAACGGCAGCTGGGACTTCTTCATCGATCCCGCCGCGCGTATCGGATATGTCCGCCTGACGCAGTTCACCCTGGACAGCCCCGGCGAACTTCGCCGGGCGCTGCGTGAAATCAGTCATGCCAAGCCGCCCGCAAGGGGCGTTATCCTTGACCTGAGGTTCAATCCCGGCGGGCACCTGAGGTCGGCTGTGAGAGTCTCCGATGAGTTTCTCAAGCGTGGTCTGATCGTCCGCACGAAGGGACGCAACAGGCCCGAAGAGAAAAGGAACGCAACTCCGCAGGGCGAGTTCCAGCGGGGTCAGGTTGTCGTCCTGGTGAACCAGTACAGCGCTTCGGCGAGCGAGATCGTCGCCGGCGCTCTGAAGGACTGGGGCCGGGCCTGGATCGTCGGACAGCGCACCTACGGAAAGGGCAGCGTTCAGGAACCCTGGCCGAGACGGCGGCCCAGGCTGAAACTTACCACGGGCTATTATTACCTGCCGTCCGGACGTTGCCTGCATCGCACCAACGGCGCCAAGGTTTGGGGTGTTGACCCTGATATTCCCGTTATGGCTACCGCGCGTCAGACGAGCCGCTGGCTGGAAATCTCACAGGAGACCGACCTTCTCAAGAGTGTCGATGCCGGCAAACTCTCGAAACTGCTGTCGGAACAATTGCGGGAAGACATCCATCTCCAGACGGCGCTGCTGCTGCTCCGCCTGAAACTGCTGTCCGAGACCAAACCCGCCCCCGCCGCAAAAGCGGCGTAGGGAAAAGGGGACCGGCTACTTTTTTGGCTTCTTTCAGGGGTAGGGTGTGGAAGGTTCTGTCTCCTGCACCTGTCTGCCGACAGGCAGGCACCGAAACGCTCATTAACCAATCAGGTGTGCAGGAAAAAGAACCTTCCACACCCTACAATATACACACCGAAACGCCGGTGCTTTCCCCCTTTTTCTCTTTATCACGATTTGCCTCGATGGCGGGTTGTCAGGCGGCGGCGGTTTGGTATAATGGTGTTGCCGGAAGATAGAAGAGATGCCGATAGGACAAAAACAACGTGTTTCGCAGTTGCGCCTGCTGCTTTACAGCCGGCCGCTGCATCCGGAACTGTTCGATATCCATCGCGAGCATCGTATAACAAAGGATAAATACGAGGCGCAGATATGGATAACGGGCGCCAGCCATCTGATCGCTTTCCATCGCGACGATTCGACGGTTACGGAGTTAATCGCCGACGCCTCGGCGATGCTGCCCGATCGGGGCCGGATGGCGGTTATGCGCCTTCGGGGTGAGAAGGATCACGAGATTGAATACAACGGCCGGATTCGCCACATGATGAGTTTTCAGGTCGAGACGATGAGCCAGCGTCTGTACGAGAGCGTCCACGCCGACCTGACCGACGGTTTCGACAAGTGCGAACTGTTCCTCGAATTCCCGCAGTGGCGGACGGGCAACCTGCCGGCGCCGTTCACATTCATCGATTACGAGGCGAAACAGGGGCATCTTCACGTCTTCGCTTATCACGCATTCCCCGAAGAGTTGACAATCATAAAGACTCAGTCTATATTTGAACTGATTTAGATAACACGAATTGCACGAATAAAAAGCAAATTACACAAATTTCTGAAAAAGAAAAAACAATTCGTGAAATTCGAGTTAATGTAATTCGAGAATTTCGTGGTAATTCGTGAAATAAGTATTAATGTAATTGGTGCTAATATAATTGGTGAAATTTGCGTAAATTAGTGTAATTCGTGTTAATGTAATTCGTGTTAATGGAATTAGTGGAATAAAATGGGACATAAACGAAGCAACGGTAAACTCGGATGGCGTAATAAAAAGGCCAATCACGGCATCAAACCTCACAAGGGCAGAGAGAAAAGCCGTTTCAACCGTCAGTTTCGCAAGAAACGCGGCCTCCCCGTATAAGCAACAGAGGATCCTCTTGTGAGCAAGTCCGGA